>CADBXS010000005.1 GCA_902798705.1 uncultured Bacteroidales bacterium | reverse complement strand
TATCGTTCCATACGCGGGTATAGACAATTACTTTCGCGCCGTCCTCAACCTCTGAAACGCTCACCTTGTCCGCGTAATAGGTGATATAGTCCTGAAGCGTAAGCTCCGACAGCTCAACCAGATGGAGCAGTTGATTTTTGTTGTTGCCCGAGGTGGCAGCGCTGACAAATCCATCTGCACTATATGTGACGGATTTACCGTTGGCAGACAGCTTAAGGTGATTTTGAGCGTCCGAGGACACAGTGATCAACGACGCCTGATTTTCGTTGACAAGCGAAAGCGTGCTGCCGATATTCAGATACTTCGTTTCGCCGTTTACGGTTGTCGAAAGCTTATAATCCGTATCGGAAACATAGTGGAACGTCCACATGGTAATGTCGCTGTCTTCGGCAACGTACAGGGTCTCGCTGCCTGTTTCTCTGCGGACATTCAGCGAAAGCATCGAAAGGGAATTGCCGCTGTCCTGAGCCATAAACGCACATCCGACAGTACCGCCCGGATAGTTCATAAGTCCGTAGCTCTTGCCGTTGAGGTGGTAATAGTCGTCGGGCAGATCCATCGAATCCGCAAACACGATCTTGATTTTCGAATTCGTGGCGTTCGAATTTGACGTGTAGTATCTGATACCGTTACCGCTGCCCGAATGCTGCAGCCACTTGTTTTCATCTTTGTTCTTGAAATAATACAGATTATTTGCCAGAGGGGAAATCATGAACAGATCCGCGCTGTCGCTGAGTTCGATTTCATTTCCGGATTTGGTGTGAATATACTTCTCAACGCCGTCAACCATTGTGGAAATCTTGTAGTAGCCGCCTTCCTCTTTGAAGAACCATATTGACGCGGCGGAAGGGTTGCCGGTTTCAATCAGCGCGCCGTTTTCGTTAAGCGAATTTGTGAAGAATTACGACTTGGAGAATTTGGTGGTGCATCTGCCAAAGGGATTGAAGCTGAAATTCGACTTGGGCGAGTACAATCCAGAAACAGGCGACGTTACTTTTTACGACAAGTTGGTGCTGGACGAAGGTGCTGCCATGAATTTCACCTTCTTGGTGGAAGGCGTAGATGTGAAGGCAGCGGGAGCCACACTCGAAAACCACAAGTTCTCATTTAATACGGTATGTGTGGCAACAGGTCACCTCTCCATCTACAGACACAACCTGATGGAGGTCATCAATGCTCACAAGTTGCTCGATGTAGATGGCATTGGCTACACGCTGACGGCCAGCATGTCGAATGATATGGCGGTGAAGACATTTAGTGGAAAGGTGAAATACGATGTGGATGACATTCACATCGATGCTGTTAAGTTGGACAACCTTCCCGATTTCCTTCTGCAAGACGGCACGTCGATTGGAGTTGCCAATCCGCAGGTATATCTGTCTATCACCAATCCTATACAGCAAGGTGTGAAGCTGAATGCACAACTTGAACTGGAACCAACGCCAGCCAATGCTGAGGGAAAGGAATTCACTGCAGGCATCGAGGCTGATGCAGCGGAAAACATGTTCTGCTATTCGCCTCAGAAACCTGCTTCGTACTATCCAGGTTGGGAGAATGCCGAGTACAAGGAATTTGCCAACTTGAGCGAAATCCTAAAGAGTAAGGATGCAAAGGGTGAGAGGATGCCAAAGAGCATCGACATCAAGGTGAGTGCTGGTGTGGATCAGTATCTCGACCATTTCAACTTAGGCAATTATGGCAAGGTGCATGGTAATTATACCTTCTTCGCTCCGCTGCAAATGACGGAAGGTTCTTATTTGGCTTATGCTGACACCATCAACGGATGGAGTGACGAGGACTTGAACAAGTTGACGATTACCTCGCTCGATATAACGGCAAAGGTAAGCAGCGACCTGCCTGCCGATGCCACATGCGACGTCTATCCAATCGACGTGAATGGAAAGAAGTTGGAAGGTGTGACAGTGGAAGGGGCTGACATCCCTGCCAATGCCAAGAACCATGATTTCCATGCTGTGGTGAAGGGTACCATCAAGAAGATTGACGGTATCATCCTCAAGGCTCATGTGAAAGCCCACGATGGCGAACCGCTTTCTCCGACGATGACTATAAAACTTACGGACACGAAGGTGAAGGTGTCGGGGTATTACGATGACGAATTATAAATAAGGAAGTACGATGTTTTTCAATCAGAATATTAAAATAAAGGCAGTGGTGTTGGCTGCAATGTGTGGAGGACTCACCGTGAATGCGCAGCACACCTATTCGGGATATTTCACGGATGGCTACCTCTTTCGACATCAGATGAATCCAGCTGCCAGTAACGAGCAGAGCTATGTGTCGATGCCGGGTATTGGAAATGTGGATGTTTCACTTCGTGGCAATTTGGCTGTGAAGGATGTGCTCTACAATGTGAACGGAAAGACGACCACTTTCCTCAATCCTGCTGTAAGTGCCGACGAGTTCTTGGGCAATATCAAGGACAAGAATAGAATCCGCACCGACGTGAATGTGCAGGTGCTGGGCGCAGGATTCAAGGCTTTCGGTGGTTACAACACGGTGGGTTTGAGTGCTCGAGCAAATGTGAATGTGAATCTGCCAGGAGCGTTGCTTCGTTTGGCTAAGCAGGGAATTGAAAATAAGACGTACGACATCAGCGATTTTGATGCGCATGGCGAAGCATACGCAGAGTTGGCTTTTGGTCATTCGCGTGACATCAATGAGAATCTGCGTGTAGGTGGAAAACTGAAGTTCTTGCTGGGTGCTGGCAATGTGGATGCCCAATTCAAGAAGGCACAACTGACGTTGGGCGAGAACGAATGGACTGCCGTGACGGATGCAGAGGTGCAGACCAGTGTGAAGAGCTTTAAGTACGAGACGGAAACGAAGATGCGTGGAGCTGAAGGTGAAGAACACAAGCACACCTACGTGAACGATGTGGATTTCGACAAGTTCGGTCTGAACGGCTTTGGTTTGGCAATCGACCTCGGTGCGGAATACAAGCTCGATGACGATTGGCGTTTCTCTGCAGCGTTGCTCGATTTGGGTTTCATTCGTTGGAACAACAATATGGTGGCTTCCACGAATGGCGAAAAGACTTTCACGACCGACAAGTATATCTTCAATCTTGACGACGAGGCAACAAACAGCTTTGAAAACGAAGGCGACCGCTTGATGGATGACTTGTGCAACCTTTATGAGTTGCAAAACAATGGCGACAAGGGCGGAAGAACCAGGATGTTGGGAGCGACGCTCAATCTTGGTGCGGAATATGCTCTCCCGATGTATCGGAAACTGACTTTCGGCTTGTTGAATAGTACGAGGATTCAGGGCGAATACAGTTGGACTCAGTTCCGTCTCTCGGCAAATGTGGCTCCTATCAACATCCTCTCGGTAGGTATCAATTTAGGTGTAGGAACATTTGGTGCCGATTTCGGTTGGCTCATCAACTTCCATCCTAATGGCTTCAACCTCTTCTTGGGCATGGACCACCTGGTGGGTGAGTTGGCAAAACAGGGCATTCCTCTTTCTTCGAACGCAAGCTTCAACTTGGGAATGAACTTCCCATTCTAATACACTCTGATTACTGCTGATTCCTTTTCAGAACCACAGATGGCACGGATTTTCACAGATTATCAGTGCCATCTTTTTTATAGTCTCGCGGAAAGCGCAGAAAAACGCAAAAAAAACGCAGAAAAATATTTCTTTTATTTCCTTTATTTCTGCGTGCCCATAAAAATCGGTGTTTATTTGTGAAATCTGCGGTTTTGGTTTTATTTTGTGAGTTCCTGGCAGATTTCGTCTTGGAAGAGGCGGCAGGAATAGCGACTCGTAGTGCCGTTGCAAAGGATGGAGAAGGCAAGCAGATGGCCGTTGGAGGCAGTGGCATAGCCTGTGAGACAGGATGCGTTGGTGTGAGTGCCCGTCTTGGCATGAACATTTCCCCGTGCCGTACCTTCTGTCATTCGTTCCATGATGGTGCCACTTTCCCCAGCCACGGGTAGGGAAGAATAAAGAACGTCGAAAATGCTTTCCTTGTTGTTGTAAGCATAGCGCAAGAGTGCTACTTGTGCTTGAGCGGTGGTACCGTTATAAAGACTTATGCCGCTACCATCTACAATGCGAATCCTCTGTTTTTCTATGCCTGCCTGTTCGAGCAAATTCCACAACAACTGAATGCCGTCTTTGGCTGTGGCACGAATCGGGCGTTGCGTGGCAGCCAACTGATAGAGCAGTGCTTCTGCATAGAGGTTGTCGCTCTCTTGCAGGAGTGTTGGGAGAATGTCCTTGATGGTATGCGTAGCGGTAAAGAAAGCCTTGCCCTGTCGCGCATCGGAAGGAGAGAAAACGAGGCGGATGGCTTTTTCCTTCGTCTCCACACCTATGGCTTTGAGTTCGCGCTGCAATAGTTTCAGAAAATACTCGTCGGCATTCATCATCATGTTCATCCGTCCGTCGATGGGACGCTGATGATTGAGGAAGAGCGGTGTGAGGCAAGGCGTGATGGGAGAGGGCACATCGTCCCAACTCCATCCATAGCCCAGACGGAGCGAGTCCTTCATGCTGATGTCGCCGATGATGCTTCCCGATATCTTCTGAATGCCCAGGTTCTTCACCGCTTTAGCCAGACGCTGAAGGTCTTGATAGCTGAAGGCAGGGTCGAAACCACCCACCACACAGATGTCGCCATTGAGCACTCCTTGCTGGATGCTTCCATGGCAAAAAGCCTGTGTGCGCAGTTTGTGGTCCTTTCCTAAGAAGTGGAGAGCAGTGATGGAAGTGAGAAGCTTGTGGGTAGATGCCGGAATCATGGTTTTCTGCTCGTTGAATGCAGAAAACAATGAGTCGTCGGTGAGGTCGTAAATGCAAAGTGCAGTGGTGAAATTGGCACTTTGCGCTTTTTCTTCGATGGCCTGAAGTCGTTCGTGCAGTTGCTGGCTCCAGATGCGGTTCTTCTCCTCTTTCATCCTTTGAGCTTCGAGGGAGGCTAAAGCAGCAGAATCGGATTCAGACGAAAGCCTGTCCGATTCTGAACAACCCCCGCAGCTTGTCCAGCATAGCGACGCTGCGATGATGAATGTTACAAGGATGAAGAGCCGTTTCATGCCCATCCGCCCTGATCTATGAATGCCTTTGGCGATAGGCCCACATTGCGCTTGAAGTAGCGACCGAAGAAGCTCTGCGAAGGGAAGTTGAGCAAATCGCCCACTTCGCGAACCGTGTACTTGCGTTCGCGCAGCAGTTCCTTTGCACGCACGGTGACGTATTCGTCAATCCATGTGCTGGCGTTCTTGCCGCTGTAGGCGATGCAGAGGGCAGAGAGATACTTCGGTGTGATGCCGAGGATTTTGGAGTAGAACTGCACTTCGCGCTCCTTCGTGGAATGAACATTTAGCAAATCGATGAACTTGCGAAACAGTACGCCTTGTCGAGAAATGTTCTTCTTGTTGCTGTTCACAAAATAGTCGAAGAACTTGAAGTCGTTGATAAGCAGTATATTGCCCCAGCAGCGCACTGCAATTTTGCGGTGAATGCTACCACGGTGCAGAATCTCTTCCTTGATGTCCTTGTAGAGGTCTTGGCGATAGTCGAATTCTTCCTGCGTCAGCTGATGCGTGTGATAGGCAAAGGACAGTACCGACTTGTTGTAGCTCAGTCCCAAGTCGAAGTGCAGGTCCTGCAGGAATCTGTCGAAGAAGGAATAGATGAAATACTGTATGTCGGGGGTGTAGCTCAGTATTCTCATCTTCGACCTTGGCATGATGTAGGTGTAGCTGAGTGCATTCAGTTCCAGAATTTCACCATTGATTTCCACCTCCACGCGTCCTTGCTTGATGGCCACCAACACCATCCTCTCGGTGATGAAAGGCGTGTGTTTGCCCACTACTGCCTTGAAGGGGATGAAGCTGTTCTTGTTGTCGTAGAGCGATATGTAGTCCGACATTGATGCAGTGTATGCATGCTGGATATTGGGGTCGAGAGGGCCAAATGCTTTCTGTTTCATGTGCGTCACTGATTAAGAGTTCTGAACCATTTCTTCGTCAACGAGGAACTTGCTGTTTTTTGCAAGGTACTGGCGTGGCGAAATACCTGTGATACGCTTGAAATAGCGTCCGAAGAATGACTGGGTAGCGAAATTGAGTTGTTCACTGATGCTCTTGACGCTTTTTTCATTTTCATAGAGCATCAGCTTGATGCGGAACACCACGTATTGGTCTATGACGTTCGAGGCAGGAAGCTTCGCAAATTCCGTGCAAATGGTGGAGAGATATTTTGCCGTGATGTGAACCTTGTCGGCATAGAACGACACCGAGCGTGTTTTGTCGAAATTGTCGTTGAGCAAATCAAGGAATTTGTTGAACATTTCCCTCTGATGCGAAACCCACACCAGTTTGGTTTCCTGGAAGTCTTGCTTGATGTGGTACAGATAGGATATATAAATCGTGACGAGTGCACGCAGTGTAAATTCCTTCATCAGATAGTCAGGACGATTCATCTCCAACTTCTGTCGCAGAAAGATTTCCTTGAAGCGGTAGATGTGCTCGGGCAGGAAATGATGGTAGTGGAAACAGAAGCTGTTATGACGTATCGACGTTTTGAATCCGATGTGTGTGTAGATGTTCATCATGATGCCTGCCTGCACCATGTGGCTAAAGAAGATGGCACGCGAATCTCGTAACTCCACGGTTGTGCATGGCATGATGGCGATATAGTCAAAAGGTCTCATTTTGATGTCTGTGCCATCCACAATGAGTTCCATACTGCCTTGAACCACCGAAATCACAATGGTATAGTCTGCATTGTAGAATGGTTCAATGCTTTTCACAATGCCATCCTGCGAGTCAAGATTGTCAACGTATATGTACTTGTCCTTATAGTTTAGAAAGGAAGTACTTGCTGCAAAATCTTGAGCAGTTAGAATCCTTGTTGAAATCATAATAATACTCTCGTTATATTATACCGTTTTGAACGGTGCACTGCATCGCTGCAATGAGGACTATTTCCGTACAAATCGGAATACGGATTTTGTATAGGTTATTGTTGATTGTTAGTATTCCTTGTTTCCAGCAGCCCGCAAGATGAGCGTGGTTGCACCGATTGTGATGATACCCCCGTCTTCTATGCGGATGCGGTCATTGTCGCGGAGAATGGTGTTCATGTAGAAGGTGCCCGTTTCGCTCGGAGCATCCCTCAGCGTGTAACGCAGTTCTCCTGTCTTCGTCTTTTCCACCTTGATGACGCAGTGAAACGTATCGACACTGGGGTCACTGGTCTCTATCGGCTTGTTGATGTTCGTACCTTTAATATATCTTCCTATCTCGTTTTCGCCCATCGACAGTGGTATTACCTGCTTGAATGCAAACTGGTTCTCCACCACTACGATACTCCCATAGTCTTGGCTGTATGCCTGTTCGTCGAGTGTCCTTTCGCTGTGGATGCCCGTCAGTTTCGACTTGCCGATTCGGATTCCAAATTCCTTCTTGCAGTGTCGGCAGACGAACACGAGGCTCTGTCCATCCGTGTACTGTGTCTCGTCGAACACCACGTATGTGTCACACTTCGGACATCTCACCCGCTTCATCTCTGCTCACTCCTTCACTTCCAGCACCCAGGCCTGCTTGAATTCCGAATTTTTCTCGCGCAGTTCGTGCAGCGCAGCATCAGCATCCTCGGCAGTGGCGTAGTGTCCGTAAAGCACGCGCGTCATCTTGCCCTTCTCGAAGAAGCGACCTTCCTTGTAGCCTTCCTCTGCGAGCTTTTGGATGTACTCCTCGCCGTTGGCACGGGTGGTGTAGCTTGCCATTACGAGGGCGAAGCGTCCGTTTGGCACGGCCACCTCGTCAGACTGCTCGCTGATGTTCACAGCGCTGGCAGTAAGCGTGTCCGTCGTTGCTTTTGGTTCCGATGAGTAGGAGAGGAGGAAGAAGAGCATCACCGCAGCGGCAGCCGACACGGCAACGTCTATCCAGCGGCGGTTGAACTTCACCACCACCGTCTTGCTCTTTTCTTCGTCGTTGCCTGCTGAAGTCACTGGCAGAACCGACGTCTGCTGGATGGCAGTGGCAATCTCGCGCTGCTTCTCGATGGCCTCCACTGGTTCCAGAGCGAACGACGATAGTCCGTAAAACCACGGTGTGTTGATGCCGCTTTCGTCCGTGTCCAGCGAGATGTTGTGATTGATGTCGATACGCAGCGTGCCAATATTCTCCATGGCGTACTCACCTGTCAGGTTCAGCTGGTCCATCATCTCGTCGATGTCCATCTGCATCTGCTTCTGAGCAGCGGGGAACGAAGCGTCGTAGATGTTCATGTACGACTGAACCAGTAAACCATCGTTAGACTTCAGTGCCTGATTGAAGCGCACTGTACGATATGGAGGCATCATTTGCCATTCCTGTTCCAGGAATCGTGCTTCCTCAGCGTTTGTGATGAATCCTCCAAAACCTGGAATCACGACGCAGTCGTGTTCCAGCAATAAAATCTCTATGTGTCTTGCCAAATTAATCATGCCGCAAATATAAGAAAAATAATTGATTCGCTTGAACTTTTTTGCTCACTTTTTTTTCGAAAATGCAATTTTTTTCGTTGTGGAGTACCATCGTTTTTTGCTTATTGGCATGTTCTGTTGTGCTGGATAGCTAACCTTTGGTGCTGATAATCAGTTGATAGAAACCTACATTGGAATGAACCTTCGTTGCGCCCTGACGGATGTTCGAGAGGGCAGACCCTTCAAAGAGAAGGCTCCAAATGCGTGGTGAAGCGTAGCGGCCCCCTGCTATGTGTATCAAGTTAAACAGAGCGTTATACCAATATGCCGAAAGTAAATTTTGTCGTGACTGAATCATGCCTTTGATTGTACTGAAATGCCGAGCCCTCAACGTTGACACGCCGAACTCTCGCCATCGCAGTGCCGAGCCTTCGCCAATTCGATGCCGAGCCTTCGGGCAACTAGTTGAACCAAAGTATCGCTTCAGTACATCCCCACATGCACTACATCAAAAGCATTTATTTGTCCCATTATCGCCATTTCGACAACACTCAAGCGCTATTGGGACGGCACTCATATAACTATGGGACAGTACTCATACAACTATGGGACGGCACTCATACAACTATGGGACGCCACTCGAGTAACTATGGGACAGTACTTTCAAGCAAAGCCAAAGACGCAAAAACTGTGGCATTGCGTTGCTACACTAATTGTGAAAAAAAATGGTTTACGATTTGTCCTCTATCCGAAATGCATTGAGCATTCACTGCCAAAGCAATGAACGCCCAACACAAAAGATACAAATGAAGAAAAACATAATGGGTTTTCAGTGGTTTCAGATGAGTCGCATCCTGACGTGCAGCTTTCCCGCAGCGAGGTTGCCTGTGTCGTAGTCGTATTCCATCTTCCTGCCCTTATAGACGTTGGCATCGCCGGTGGTGGAGTCGATGAGGAGAAAAGGGTCGCCGGTCTTTCGTGTGACATTGGGATGGATCTCTGTGAGGCGGATTCGGCTTCTGCCGAAGTAGCTGGCGAAGATGTCCCAGAAGTCGTCGGATTCGCGCTCCACTTTGAGGTTGCCGACGCGTGCTCCGTCGAATGCCTCCTCGACGGCGATGCCGAGTTCACGGTCGAAGATGGATGCCACTCTCGCTGCCTGTTCCTTCTGTGCGATGCTGACGTTGTCCTTGTCGCGCAGTTTCTTGTTGCGGCTGAGGTCGAGCCAAGAGAGCTGGTTGTTGTGGCATCGGAGGCTAGTGAGGGCATGGTTGTGACGGAGGTCGAGGCGCGTGATGCAGTTCTCGCTGCAGTCGAGTAGGCTGAGTGCGTAGTTCTTGCTGAGGTTGAGCCACTCGAGTTGGTTGTTCTGGCAGAAGAGCTTTTCGAGTCGTGTGTTCTGAAAGAGGTCGATTTCGCGCATCTGGTTGTTGGCGCAGTTGAGTCCTGTGAGCCCTTTGGCCTGTGTCACGTTGATGGAGTCGAGGTAATTGTTGTTGCACATGAGGATGCTCAGCTCGTAGTTGTGGCTGAGATCGAGATACTTGATGGAGTTGTTGGCGCAGTTGATATGTGTGAGCAGTGGGTTGTGGTTCACATCGAGGAACTGGAGGTGGTTGCTGGCGCAGTTGAGCTTGACGAGCTGTGGGTTGTGGATGAGGTCGAGTTCGGCCAGTTCGTTGTCGGAGCAGTCGAGGTAGGTGAGGAGTGAGTCGCCGCTGAGGTTGAGCTTGGTGAGCTGGTTGCCTTGGCAGTGGAGTTCGCGGAGAGAGCGGAAGTAACCGATGCCGGTGAGGTCGGAGATGCCAAGTGCAGCGATGTCGATTTGTTCGACGCTGTCGATTTCCTCTCCGGTGAGGATGCCGTCAGCGGCTCCAGAGACGTGCTCCTGTATCCACTGGCGGAAATGTATATCGGGGAAATGATACTCGTTCACTTCCACTTTCAATTCTTCTTTCTCCTCGGTTTGTGCACCGAGGAAATAGAAGGCGGCTGCGGCTCCTCCCACAAGCAGGAGGGTGAGCGCACTCGATATAAAAGCGATAGTGGATTTTTTCATTGTGGTTGGTTCAATTGGTTATGATTCTTGGTCATATCAGATTGAAAGAGGATTGTTTTTGTGGAAAACTATCATGGGAGAAGCTTTTTTTTGTTTCTACGGAATGAAAGGAGAAAGGGAGTTTATTATTTCTATCGTCCTTTGATTGCGTAGAGTTTTTTTGAGTTATGCGGAAAAGGAAAAAGGGATGCACTGTGGTGGGTGCATCCCTTTGTAGGTTATTGGATGTGGTGTTGTTATTTTTTCAGCGTGGTGACTTCGTTGATGGTGACTTTCTCGCCAGCTTGTTCGATGTCGATGTCCTGGGTGATGGACGTTGGCCAGAAGTCGTCGCCATAGTTGTATGTGCCTTTTCCACCAGCTTTCATGTTGAGGAGGCCGCTCTGGATGGCCTGGTCGATTTGGGCTTCTGCTTCTTTCTTGGTTGCCTCGTCAGCTTTTTCGAGCTGCTTCATGAGCACTGCCTTGAAGTCATCGGGAGTCATGTTGGACGTGAGCATTTCCATGACGCTCTTGCCGCCGCCTGCTGGCATGAGTGTGCGCTTCATCTTCAATCCCTGCATTTCGAAGTCTTCCTGGAAGCCGATGACGATGGTCTTTCCGTTGAGGCACATGACATCTCCTGGTTGTATGAAATCCTCCAGGATGTCGTCCACTTCAAGGGCTTCAGCAAAGCGGTTGAGGAGTGTGTCCTTTGGTGCCTGTTGTGCTAACTCAGGCTTCTCGTTGTAGAGGTCGTTGAGGATGAATCCGAATTTCTGCACAAGCATCTGCTTGAGCTGTGGGAAGCTGGCAATGCCTACAGGCTGTCCTTCCTTGTTGACGACGAGGCGGATAGGCTGGTTGTAGTAGATTTCGGATTGGATGTTTTGCAGGCGCTCGAGTGCATCGGCAGACTTCTTGTCGTCGGGTTGGGTTTTCAGCACTTCGACGATGTATCCTTCGGGCATTTCCTTGATGACGGAAAAGCGAGTATCGGTTTTTGTGGTTTTGGTTCCGTCCTTCTGCACCATTTTAGATTCGGTGGTGTAGGTTTTCACGTCGCCCACCTTCATGGTTGGAGTGACTTTCATGAATGCCTGTGCCTGTGCCATGAGGGCGGTGAGCAGCAGGGCTGCTGTGAGAAATGTTTTTTTCATCGTTGTTTATGGATTTGAATGTGAGTTAATTTCAAACTGCAAATTTACTTGTTTATTTTTTCCACACAAAATATTTTGTCCTTTTTGAGGGTTCATGGGGTTTTCTTTTGCTGATTGATGTATTTTTTGCTGATTCACACGGCATTTGTGGATTTTGTTTTTTATCTTTGCAAAATCTATGTGATGCTATATATAGATAAGAAACTTACTAAAAACATATCACTAACTATGACCAAAAAGAGTATTCTTTCATTGCTGCTGCTATGGACGATGGCGGTGATGAATCTAAGCGCAGGTGTTTGGGATACAGATTACAAACTGATTGAACAGAACATCAAAGCTCCCGAATTCGCTAATCGCAGTTTCCTCATCACGAAGTATGGAGCTAAGACGACGGCTTCGGCACGTCAGAACCAGACTGCTATCAACAAGGCGATTGCCGCTTGCTCGAAAGCTGGAGGTGGTAGGGTGGTGGTACCTGCCGGCAAATGGAATACCGGTGCCATCACACTGAAGTCGAATGTGAACCTTGTGATTGAAAAGGATGCCACGCTTCTTTTTGCTTTCGACACAAATCTCTATCCATTGGTTCCCACTCGTTGGGAAGGACTCGACTGCTGGAACTATCAGCCTTGCATTTATGCCTATAAGGAGAAAAACGTAGGCATCACGGGTGAGGGTACCATCGACGGTGCTGCCACTCGCGAGACATGGTGGGCAATGAGCGGAAAGAGGAAGTTCCCTCCTGTGGATGCCGTAAAGGAGCGTCAGGATTTGGGAAGCCGTGCGCGATTGTTGCAGCAGGGAGAGGATGGCGTGCCTATGGATGAGCGCCGTTATGGCAAAGGACAGGGCTTACGTCCTCAGCTGGTGAATATCAACCAGTGCGAGAACATCCTCATTGAGGGAGTGACGATGCTTCGATCACCATTCTGGGTGATTCATCCATTGCTTTCGAAGAATATCACCGTGAAGAACGTGAAGATATGGAACGAAGGTCCTAACGGTGATGGTTGCGACCCTGAATCGTGCGAGAATGTGCTGATTGAGGGCTGCACCTTCCATACGGGCGATGACTGGGAAAACTGTACGATGGATAGTCCTAATTTGGAGCGCGTACTTCGCATCAAGACGAACAGTTGCCGAGGTGGCATCATCGAGGACGTATATTTCCGCAATGTGAAAGTAGGGCAGTGTCAGGAGTCGGTGCTGAAAATCAATCTCGATTATGAGCCAAAGGAGGTGTGCTGCCGTGGTTTCTATCCTACGGTTCGCAACGTGTATATGGACAACGTGACCTGCGAGAAGAGCGAATACGGCGTGATGATTGTGGCACTCGATTCAATGGAGAATGTGTATAACATCCATGTGAACAACTGCCGATGGAACGGTGTGCAGAAGCAAGCGGTTTATCGAACGGGTAGGGTTCGCGACTTGCATTTCAACAAGTTCTACGTGAATGGCAAGGTGGTGCTCGACAAGATTCCATACGCCCACTATAGCGAATGGATGACGCATTCTGAAATGGCTCGCGTGAGCCACCCTTACATGCTCGACTTTGCTAAGAAACCTAAGTGGAGCTATGTGATGGGAATAGAGATGGAAGGTATGCTCGACACCTATCTCACTTATAAGGACGAGTCCATTCGTCAGTATCTGAAGGAATACTGCGAAGAGATGATTGAAGCCGATGGCAACATCAAGAACTACAAGCTTGAGGACTTCAACCTCGACAACATCCGCACGGGTAAGTTTGTGCTTCGTTGGCAACAGCTCTTCCCTGAGGACAAGAATCTAAAGGCATTGCAGACACTGTTCCGACAGTTGGAAAAGCAGCCTCGCACGAAAGAGGGTGTGTGGTGGCATAAGGCTATCTACAAGAAGCAGGTTTGGCTCGATGGCATCTTCATGGGACTGCCGTTCTACACCCATGCTGCTCCTTATCTGAACAAGAAGACGAAGAAGGTGTATGACGATGCCGTGAAGCAGATTTCGCGCACCGACTTCCGCACATACGATGCAAAGACGAATCTGTGGAAGCATGCTTGGGATGAAACTCACAGCATCTTCTGGGCTAACAAGGAGACAGGCTTGTCACAACATACTTGGAGCCGTGCTCAGGGTTGGTTTGCGATGGCGCTCGTGGAAGTGATTGACGCATTGCCTGAAAGCTATGCAAAGCGTCAGCAGTTGATAGACATATTAAATAAGGTACTGAAAGCCACTGTTGCTTATCAGGACGAGAAGACGGGTGTGTGGTACGATGTGATGGATGTGAAGGACCGCAAGGAAAACTATTTGGAATCCACTGCTTCCAGCATGTTTGCCTATTGTCTGCTCAAGGCTGCACGCCTCGGTTATGTGGGCGAGGATTTGAAACAAGCTGGCATCAAGGCTTACAAGGGCATCATCAATGAATTCATCAAGGTGAACGAAGATGCCACCATCAGTCTTACCAACTGCTGCTCGGTTTCGGGTCTCGGTCCTGAATCGAATCCAAAGCGCGATGGCAGTTTCGAATACTACATGAGCGAAGCCATTCGTGATAATGATGCCAAAGGCATTGGCCCTTTCATATGGGCAAGTCTCGAAATGGAACGTATGTTCCCTGAAATGAATCTGCAAAAGGATCTAACCACTGAGAAGGTGGATCCGAACAAGGGCATTGAATTCTAATAAAGACGATAACGAAAACAGCCATCCTAATGGTAGCTTTTGACCTTTGACATTAGACTTTCAACTCAAAAACTCAAAAACATAAAAACTCAAAAACTAAAAAATGAATAAAATTTTAATATCATTCTTTATTCTTCATTCTTCGTTCTTCGCTCTTCATTTAAGTGCTCAAGCTCCTGCTTTCCCTGGAGCTGAAGGACATGCTCGATATACTACGACAGGTGGACGTGGAGGAAATGTGTATCATGTCACTACGCTTGCTGATGATGCCAGTGGCAATACAAAGGGCTCTCTCCGTTGGTGCTTGAAGCAGGCTGCTCCTCGTACGATTGTGTTTGATGTGAGTGGCTATATCGACTTGGTGGCAGACCTCGTCATTCGGGAAAACACCACCATTGCAGGACAGACGGCACCTGAACCTGGTATTACGCTTCGCTATTTCACGGTGCGACCTAATGGAAACAATATCATCATTCGCTATATTCGCAGTCGCCGCAGTCAGGTGAAGGATGTAAATGACGGAGCTGATGCCATTTGGACACGCGAATACAACAACCAGATACTCGACCACTGCTCCTTCAGTTGGAGTATCGATGAGGTGGCTTCGTTCTACGACATGAACTGCTTCTCGCTTCAATGGTGTACGTTAGGCGAAAGTCTGAACAACGCAGGCCATGGAAAAGGTGCGCATGGCTATGGCGGCATTTGGGGCGGTAAGCTTGCCAGTTTCCATCACAATCTGATTACCCATGTTTCGAACCGTTCTCCTCGTTTCAATGGTGCTCGTTATATGAAAGACATCTACAAGAGCAATGCCTATTATTCCACTTACAAATGGGAGAATGCCGTGCAGGCAGAGAATGTGGATTTCCGCAACTGTATCATCTATAACTGCAACTCGGGATGCTACGGAGGCCCAGGTGGTGGATACATCAACATCGTCAACAACTACTATAAGGCAGGTCCTGCACGTACTAACGACACACGAGTGACTCAAGTTTCTGTGGGTGCCAGTGGCAATTCCACTTCATCAGAACTGATTGGATTGACAAGTCGCTACTACATCAATGGCAATTATGTCACTGCGGCAGGCTCGAATGCAGCCAATTACGACTGGAAGGGCGTTTCATACGATTCAGATGTTTTCACAATCAATGGTCAGAAATACAGCAAGGATCCAAACCATTATTATGGCAGTGGCGTTACTTACGTGAAGAATACGAAAGACGTAGATTGTGTGTCCATTAAGGTCGATGAACCATGTCCTACGGGAGATGTGACAACCCATACGGCTCAGATTGCTTACACACAGGTGATGGCATACGCAGGAGCTTCACTCTATCGCGATGCCGTGGATGAGCGTTATATGAATGAAGTGAAAAACGGAACTGCTACCTACACTGGTACAGAATCAGAAAAACCTAAGAAAGGACTCATCGACCTCATCAACGACCCTTCGAAAACACCAAATTCAGCTCTGCCATCCTTCCCAGAATTGGTATCCAATACTCGTCCTGCGGGCTACGATTCAGATAACGACGGAATGCCTGATGAATGGGAAAAGGCTAATGGATTGAATCCGAATAGTGCTGCCGATGGTAAAACCTACACGCTTGATGCTAAGAAGTACTACACGAACCTTGAGGTGTATCTCAACAGCATTGTAGAGCAAATAGCCAAGGCACAGAACCTCAATGCCGTCTCTGCAGTGGAAGAGTATTATCCAACGTTTGTGGACCCAACTGGCATCAGTACAATTACTGCTGACGACCATGCAGCAGTGCTCAGCTCACGCTTCTACACCCTTTCTGGTATGGAAATCGCTCACCCTGACAATTACGAAGGTGTGCTGATTCGCATCAACACCTTGAGCAATGGCAAACAGGTTGCTACGAAGATTCTAAATAGATAAAAGCTTCGCATAAACAAACGAAAACGATAACGAAAACGAAGGCTGTTTTTTCCATCCGGATGGCAGCCTTCGTTTTCGTTTTTATAGAGAAAGGGAAAGGGACTTTACTGCAGTTCGCCTGAGAAACTAATGTAGTCGCGATTGAAAGAACGGACACTGACATTGCTGTAGCCATTGTCATAAATCTCGATGAGGTAGGTGTATTTGTCCTCATCGTTTGCCACCTGAATGGTGATACTGGTGCGCTCTTTCCGCTGATTGCGCTCCTGCTCGTAGGACAGAATCCGCTCACTGAAATTCAGTCCTTTGGAATTGCTGCTTCCGTATGGCGTGACGGAATAGGCGTTGCCGAAATAGGGGAGGTAGGAAATGAGTGAGTCGTTCCTCACTTCCACATTCCATACCGATGTGAGGTTGCGACTACCATAACGGAGGGTCTGCATATCGCGAACGTCAATCTTGAAACTTCGGGCTGCCAAACACTCCTCCACATGTTTGCGGGTTTGGGCACGGCGCTCTTCCTTGCTGAGTCCTGATGTGGCACAGGCAGCCAGCAGAACCGCTGCTAAGAGCAATAGGAATGATGTGTGATTTTTGGTTTTCATAATTCTGCTATGTCTGATTTGAAAATGTGTGAAAGTAGCATTCTCATTGCAAAGATACATTTTTTTTCTTTTTTCCTTTGTTTTTTTCCCAGCTTTCTTTTACCTTTGCAAAAATAGACAAAACTGACACGATTTTATTTTTAACGATTCACAAACTAATAAATAACACGCAAAATGAAGAAATTATTGTTTTTGTCGGCTTTGTGCCTTACTTTTGTGGCATGTGGCGGCATCTATCAGGAGACTTATCGCGAGGCGTACGACTTCAGCACTGGCGGCTACTACTACAATCGTCCTGACGGTGGCTACAATGTGTTTTTCCGTAAGGGAAACAAGCATGGTGGTTACTACAGCAGGCGCGATGGTGACTACTACGGGTATTATCTGAACGAGAACAACAGTCGAAGCCATTTCGGCAAGAATCCTGGACACGGCTATCGGGACCCTGCGGGTGTGTATGCGAACGGAGGAAATGGTAATTTGAAGAACAATCCGAATGTGCTCCAGCCTAATCAAACTCAACAGGGTAATCAGGGACAGAATAGGGGCAGCTCAGTGAAGAAAGACGAGGTGCAGCGTACGTCTGCCAAAGGAGGATCGAGTTCCCGCAGTAGAAGAACTACTCGCGACAAGGTGGATGAATCCATCCAGGAAATGACGAAGTAGGAGGTTTGAGAAAGTTAAAATTTTAAAGAAACGAAAGCTGCCATCCGGATGGCAGCTTTCGTTTTTCGATTTTGCTAATATAGGTTTTTGAGCTTAGCCTAATCTTGCCTGTACTACATTCACAACATAGTCGCCCAATTTCTCACATTCGCTGATGAGGTCCACGAACATGGTTCCAATGGCGTAGTCGTATTCGTGCTCATTGATAGCCTGTATGTTCTTTGCCTTCAGACGGTCGCGCATAGCGTTGATGTCGTTCTCGATGCGGAATGTTTCTTTAATATTCTGCTCTTCACGACGACCTTGCATCACACGGTTCATCTGGGTGAGGGAATCATCGGTGAGCTGCAGCATTTCCTTCAGCTCCTTATACTGATTCTCGTTGAAATCCTTGTTGGACTGCATACGACGGTTGAGGGTGCGTGCAATGTTGTAGCAAGCGTCGCCAATGGATTCAATTTCACCGATTTCGCGCATCATCTGACGTATCTTCTGCTTAGTCTCATCGGAAAGGTGTGCATCGCTCACCTGCTCGAGGTAGTGGGCAATTTCAATTTCCATATTGTCGGAGATGCCTTCATACTTTTCGATGCGGCTGTAGAGCTTAGCAAACTTGTCGCTGTCGCGTTCATCTACCAAATCGCGTACCATCTGGAACATGCGCTGAATGCGTACACCAAAGAGGGTGATTTCCTTTTGTGCTTGGAGCACTGAGATTTCTGGTGTCTTCATGATACCAGCGGAAATGTATTGCAGACGAGAATCTTCTTCTTCCTCCTTGTTTTTCGACTTGATGACACGGCACACCAATTTCTCAATCTGAGGAATGAACCAAATGAGGATACCTGTATTGACAAGGTTGAAGCAAGTGTGGAAGGCTGCCAGTACGAAACTCAGTTTGGCGGAGTTTTTCAAGAACACGGCATTGCTGACACTTTCTTTCGTCATGTTCACATCGTAGTTTACCAATTCGCATACCAAATTGACAAACGGACGGAAGACGATGAGAATCCAGCACACGCCAAAGAGGTTGAAGAACATGTGGGCGAAGGCTGCACGACGTGCCTGAGTACCTGCCGAGAGTGCCACAATGTTAGAAGTGACGGTGGTGCCGATGTTTTCACCCATCACCAATGCGATGCCCTGATAGATAGGGAGAACACCACTGGAGCATAGAATCATGGTGATGGCCATCACTGCTGCTGACGACTGCACACACATGGTGAGCACTCCACCAATCAAGAGGAAAAGCAGGGTGGTGGTGAAGCTATGTGGGTCGAACGAAGAGAAGAACGACAGCACAGCCTCGTTAGCACCAATGTTCATGTCGATACCCGTCTGACGCAGGGTGCCCAGTCCCAAGAACATGAAGGCAATACCGAAGAGGAAGTCACCCACCACTCGGTTACTCTTGCGATAGATGAGGATGATGGCGATGAGGAAAGCGGGATAGACGAAGTCGGTGATGTTGAAAGAGAAACCTGCCGACATGATCCACGCCGTGAGTGTCGTACCGATGTTGGCACCCATGATGACGGAAATGGCTTGTGCAAGCGTTAGCAATCCTGCGGAAACAAACGACACGGTCATGACGGTGGTGGCAGTTGATGACTGCACAGCTGCTGTCACTCCCATACCTGTCAGCATTCCTGTGAAACGGTTGGTGGTCATGGCACCGAGCACATGTCGAAGCTGAGGACCTGCTAATTTCTGCAATGCATCGCTCATCGTTTTCATACCGTACATCAGCAATGCCAGTGAACCTAACAAGCGAAAGGTAAGCATCAAGTAGTTTTGAGAATCTTCCATAAATGAAAATATGTATTCGGTTAATACTTAGTGAATTCTATCATTGGGAAAGAAGAACTTTACCTGAGATTCATAAATGCAAAAGTAAGGAAAAATGCAGAAAGGAATCCAATTCAGAATGTTACGATTGTGTTACAATTTGCAGTTTTTAACAGACGCAATCACTATTTGATTCCGTAAGTTTCAACATACTGATGGAATTCGGGGAGTGTTCCGTGGAATACATCCAAATCCACATGGCTCATATCCTTGTATTGGATTCCGTTCACAGCACCTTTACAGCTCACTTGCCAGAATCGCCATTTGCCTTCTATTTCAGGGTCTTGCGCTGTCCTGTTGTAATTGGCAATCCAACAATCGTATTGCTCCAATTCTGTGCCTACGGCATAGCGCAGGTAGTTGTTCTTGTTCATGTAGATGATAGGGCGCACGCCGAAGTGGGCTTCAATGGCATGCAACCATTTCAGTGCCATACTGAGGTAGGCTTCGCTGTGCTGGGTGAGCGCATGGTGGCGGTTATCGTCTTCAATGTCGAGCACAGGCGGCAGGTCGCCTTTCTCCATTTGTACGTTGGCAATGAAATTCTCGATTTGTTCCTCAACGGGCTCGAAGCGGAGGAAATGGTAGATACCCACCGTGATGCCCCGTTCACGTGCCGCATTGTGGTTGCGATAATAGAATGGGTCGATTTGATAGGCGCCGTCTGTCGATTTCATGAACACAAAGTGGATCGGCTGGAGAAAGTTGAAATCGGTCTTGCCGAAATAGTAGCCTGGCTCACCTTCCACCCAACCATTCTTTGAAATGCGTCCGAGCGAGTCGGAGTGCAGAGCGAGATTGCCCCAATCGATGCTATGCTGGAAACGCGACACATCGATGCCATAAACACGCTCTCCAATCTTGAAAGGATTGGGCATCAAAAGAGAGTCGCTGTCCCATCGTCCAAACACTATGCTGTCGGGATTGAAGATGAGCTTGCCAATGCCTTGACGCTTACCTTGTTGCCATCTGCCAATGAAGGTGGAGTCGGAAGCATAGATCATTTTTCCGTCACCATCGGGCATCAGATTGCGCAGACTGCCAACGTACTCGTATTGGTCGGTGAGGAGCGTTCCTTTGTTGAGTCGTCCGTTGGTCCATTCTCCTGTCACACGTTTGCCTTCTGTTGTTGTCAGCATTCCATAGCCGTGGGGCTGTTTGGCGGCATTGATTTCACCTAGGTAGATAGAGCCGTCTTCAAGGTGAAGTGTGTCGCTTTTTTGAAAATGGATTTTTTCTGAGCGGTAGTAGTGATGGTCAATCAGAAGGTAGCCCACAAAACCCAAAAATAGTCCGAGAATGAGGAAGAGAATGTAATTCAACGTCATTCTTCTGGAGGACTGTTCCTTACACATAGACTCCTCCTTCGCACTCCCAGTGGTGGAAGGAGGAGTTATTTGGTTGATTGTATCGTCCATTTGTTTGTTATTCATCTTTCAGCGGATTCCAGCCTTGTGCCTTGAGCTCAAATTCGTTGCCGTCGCGGGTGATGAGTGCGAGACCGAGTTTGGGCTTTGTGATGTGTCCAATGAGTTTCACGTCTTTTATGTTGCTCACCTTTTCGTGGTCGGAAATAGGAATTGTGAAAAGCAATTCGTAGTCCTCGCCACCATTCAGCGCACAAGTCGTTACGTTCATGTTGAGTTCCTCTGCCATCACAGCGGTCTGGTAATCGAGTGGAATGTGCTCTTCGTAGATGCGGCAACCCACATTCGACTGCGAACAGATGTGCATCAGTTCTGAGGAAAGTCCATCGCTTATGTCCATCATGGCAGTGGGTTGTATGCCTGCTTCGCGAAGCGCCTGAATGATGTCGCGACGTGCAGTGGGCTTCATCTGGCGTTCCAGTAGATATTCTTTTCCTGCAAAGTCGGGCTGGAAATCAACGGGTTCCTTGCCTTGAGCTTTAGCGTCAGCCACTTGCCCATAATATACGTCTTTCTCGCGTTCCAACAGTTGGAGTCCCATGTAGGCAGCACCTAAGTCACCGCTCACACAGATGAGGTCGGTTTCTTTTGCGCCGTTGCGATAGATGGCTTTGCCCTTTGGACACTCGCCAATGCAAGTGATGCTGATGGCAAGTCCTGTCATCGATGAAGTCGTGTCGCCTCCCACGATATCTACTCCGTGTTCGTCGCAAGCCAAACGTAGCCCATCGTAGAATTCGTCCATGTCTTCAACGGAGAATCGTTTTCCCAACGCCAAACTGACGGTTATCTGTTTGGGAGTGCCTCCCATAGCATAAACGTCGCTGAAGTTCACTATTGCCGATTTGTAGCCCAAGTGCTTCAAAGGCATATAGGTGAGGTCGAAGTGGACGCCTTCCATTAGCATGTCGGTGGTGACGAGCACTTCCTTCTCACCATCGAAAGTTAGCACGGCACAGTCGTCGCCCACGCCCTTCTTCGTTTCTGGATTTTTGAGTTCTATATCTTTGGTTAAACGCTTGATGAGTCCAAACTCACCAAGTGTGGAAATTTGTGTCATTAGACTTATGTATAATTTGTTATCAATATCGATTTCCTCATTCTGTCATCTCGGTCCGCTCCAAGAATAACTACCTTTTCAGGCTTTGTTCTCATCCTGCTTTTTTTGTAGGTCGCTGTTTCTTGAATTTGTTTGAACATAATTCAGTATCAATTGGTCAAATTCATTACCACGCTCATCCAGAAATTCCACTTCGATAGGAAGGGCATAGACATCCATGCCTTCTACAAGTGAGGTCTTGTTGTCCCTCAGTCGGGTAGCATCCTTCTCCGTGGTGATGACGATAGTTTTCTTTCCGGTAGCCTTCACCTTCTGAATCGTGTCTTTCACACGTTGGATGTCCTTGTCAGTAAAGTTGTGATGATCCGAGAAGTGTATCGACGTGAAGTTGCAGTATTTCTTCAAGTCGTACTCCATCTGCTGAGGCGAGGCTATGCCTGTAAGCAACACCACGTTGTATTGTTCTCCCCTCAGGTCGTCGAGTTCAATTTCGGAACCGTCCTTGATGTTGTGGAGTGCGCCATACTTGAAATGGGTGAAGAACAGCTTTTGCCATGGTTGCATGCCCAACGAACGAGCGATGCCGTGTTCCTCCATCGGTGTGATGTAGGTAGGGCACTTTGTAACGATGACAATGTCAGCTCGCTGTGTGCTCGACCTTGGCTCTCGTAAACGTCCTGCTGGCAAGAGTTCGTCGAAGTAGATGAGTCGGTGGTAGTCCATTAGCAGGATGTTGATGCCTGCCTGCACATAACGATGCTGGAAGGCATCATCGAGGAGGACCACATCGGTGGCAGGCCATACCTTCTTGTCGCACAGTCGTCGGATGCCCTCCCGGCGGTTTTTATCGACAGCCATGTGGATGCGAGGAAACTTGTGCTTCATTTGGTAAGGCTCATCACCAATCATCTTCATCGGCATGTCGTCCCTCGCCAAGATGTAGCCTTTCGACTTCCGCTTGTAGCCACGGCTCAGCACTGCCACCTGGTTCTGAGCCGCGAGAAGCCGAATGAGATATTCTGTGTGAGGTGTCTTGCCCGTTCCTCCTGCTGTGATATTGCCCACACAAATAACAGGTATGTCAAATCTCTCGCTTGGCAACACTCCGCTGTCGAACAGAACATTGCGCAAGTTGACTGCCATTCCGTAAAGCCACGAGAATGGCAGAAGAGCTTTGCATATTTTTATGTGGTCACCTTCCATGCAGGAGAGAGAACGTCTTGACGCTGTTTAGTTGATAGTTTGTATTAAATCCTTTACAGGTTGAAGTTGCCGTAGAATGGCACGCGGGCATTCACAGAACCCTTCCTGTCGAGCGAACGGAGGTTGATGAAGAAGTTATAGAATTCAGGTCCTAACAGTTCTTTCATCTTGGCATCGGCATAACTGTCGGTGTTATTTGCCTTATCCATCAGCTGTTCGAAGAACGACGACTTAGCAGGGTAGGAGAGGATAGTAGCTTCTGACACATTGGCACGCTGCTTTGCGATTTCGATGGCATCGTCCAAGTTGCCGAGTTTATCCACCAAACCAATCTTCAATGCATGTTCGCCTGTCCACACACGGCCTTCTGCAATAGCCTTGATGGAATCCTGTGGCATCTTTCTGCCGTCGGCACAACGCTTAGTGAAGAGTTCGTAGCCACGGTTGATGTATGTCTGCAGGGCGTTCTTCTCTGCCTCTGTCATCTGACGTGTATAGTCGCCGAAGTCGGCAAACTGGTTGGTCTTCACTGTGTTAGCGTGTATGCCAATTTTCTTGTTAATCAGTTCTTCTGCCACAGGGAATACGCCGAAGATGCCGATAGAACCTGTCAGTGTGGTTGGCTCAGCAACGATATAGTCGGCTGCGCACGAAATGTAGTAACCGCCCGAAGCCGCATAGCCACCCATCGACACGATGATAGGCTTCTTCGACTTGATGTTTATCACCTGATGCCATATCTGTTCGCTGGCGAAAGCGCTACCACCAGGGGAGTTCACACGCATCACTACAGCCTTCACATCGTTGTCATTTGCCAAATCCTTCAGGTCCTTTGTCACCTTGTCGGCGGCAATCATTTCGCCCATACTGCCCAACGAAGACTCATCAGACTGCACAATTTCGCCTGCTGCATAATACACAGCTATCACATTGCCGCTTGTGCCCTTTGGTTCACTCGAGGTGCTGGCAGCCAAATCTTCCACCGAGATGGTGTTGTAGTCGCCTGCCTTAGTCCTGTCCATGCAGTAAGCCAACATCTGTGGCACTTCGTCGGAGAATGCCACCTTGTCAACCAACTTCTTCTTCAAGTAGTAGTTTGTCTCTTTGAATGTCAAACCTTCGTCAGTCAGTTGATTCAGCTGCTCATACGAGAATTTGCGCGACTTTGCAACTTCGCTTTGCATCTGCTTCCAGATTTCATCGCTGAACACCGTGATTTGTTCGCGGTTGGCATCGCTCATCTCAGTCAGGAAGTATGGCTCAACGGCGCTCTTATAGGTTCCCACCTTGAAAATCTCCATCTTCACGCCCACCTTGTCGAGCACATCCTTATAATATAAGGTTTGGAAAGACAATCCCTTCCAGTCGAGCATGCCCTCAGGGTTGATGACAACAGAGTCAGCAACAGATGCCAAATAATAGGTGCCCTGAGTGTATTGGTCGCCGTAAGAAACAATGAACTTGCCCGATTTCTTGAAATTCCACAGAGCCTGACGAATTTCCTGAAGTTGGGCAGGGATGGCACCAGCAAAGTTGCCTGCTTCGATATAGATGCCCTTCACCTTATCGTCATTCTGTGCATTGCGAATCGCCTTCAGTATGTCGTCTAGTCCCATTTGTGTTGTAGCGCTTCCCAAAAGGCTTCCGAATGGATTGTCTTGTGAGCGCTCCGAGATTGAACCGTCTAATTTCAGCACCAGCACAGCATCGTTTGGAACCGATTTCGTCGATTTACTTGCCATACCGAGTAGGGTAATGACAGAAATGATGGTGCAAATCAGGCTTACCAAAATGATTCCTACAACCGTAGCCAGCACATATTTAAAAAAGTCTTTCATATTGTAATAATTTTTAGTTTGTAATCTTTATCATTATTTGCAGTATTTTGCATATTCGCAAGCAGCCAGCAGCCAAGCTCCAGTACCGAAAGGAGCTTGTGAGTGAGCGTCCACCGTCTTGGTAGGGTCAGGCTTTTCGCCGATAGGCTGCACAAAACCGATGGAACCATCGCTCTGCAAAGCAATTGTTGATAAGTATTTCCAACCCTTTTCAATCACTGGCTTATACTTCGTAGCTGGCAATAAGCCGTTGTTCACACCCCAGAGCATACCATAGATGAAGAATGCCGTTCCGCTTGTCTCATAGCCAGGAGCATCGTCCTCGCAGAGCATCGAACGGCTCCAATAACCTTCTGCCTGCTGACAACGAGCCACGCCTTCAGCCAACTGCTGGAAGCGCTGCACATAGAACGCACGATATTTCGAATCCTTTGGAATATCTTGTAGTACCTTTGCCAAGCCTGCCAGCACCCAACCGTCGCCGCGTGCCCAGAAGCTCTTGCCACCGTTGCAAGCTGTCTTCACCTTTGGATGCACATATTTTCCGTCGCGGTAATACAACTGTGCTTCCTTGTCGAAAAGCAAATCGTCAGTCCACTTGAAACTCTCGTACTGCTTGTCGAGCAGCTTCTGGTTGTGAGTCACCGTGTAGAGCTTCGTGAAGATAGGCAAACCCATGTAGAGTGCATCGCTCCACCACCAAAAGTCCTTCTCCTCCATCTGAGCCTGGGTGGTCATCACTTCCAGCGCACGTTGCAAGCGTTCAGCGCGGTGCTCAAGCTTGTAGAGGTCGATATAGATTTGAAAGCAAATCTGCCAGTCTGCAAAAAGCACATGGCGCATATCCTCGCCATACGTCTTGTATTCCCATTTCTTTGGGTCCTTTTCTGTTGCACCCGTCCAGCGGTTGTGTTCAGCAAAACGGATAGCATAGTCCAGATACTCAGGCTTTCCTGTCAGTTCGTAAGCTGCCTGATTGCCTGTGAAATAAGCCGCATTATCCCAAAATCCACGACATTCAGCACGATGATTAGCTTGCCAATAGGCATTCACCTTGTGAATCAATTCCACAGTTTGCTGTGCCTCTGCACTTTTCAGCAGTTGAGCAGGAGCCGTTGTCGGTGCCAATTCCTGTGCCATAGCTGTCGATGCCAGCAGAACGGACGACATGAGAAGTGTTTTCAATCTTTTCATTGTGGTTGATGATATTTAAGTTTTTGTTTGTGCAAACCGTCATTTGCAATCATTGCAAATTACTCTAATTTACAAAGGTATGCTTTATTTTTCAACTTTCAAACAAAAACATAAAAATTGTTCTGATAAACAATGATAATTGCGTTACTTTGCCCACGAAAACACTTGAATTGTTTTATTAATGTCACGCAGAAATCGCAGAAATAGCGGAAATTCTGTATTCCTGCGTATCTCTGCGATTTCTGCGTGTCTTTTTCCTTGTTCGTCAGAATTATTAAGACTCGTGTGCAATGTTTCAAAACGAAATCATTGTTTCTTTTTCAGTCGCCCAGCCTTTTTCAAAGCCTCATTCAGTATCCACTGAATTTGGCCGTTGGTAGAGCGAAATTCATCAGCAGCCCACGCCTCGATAGCGTTCATTGTTTCGCTATCGATGCGTAGGATGAAACTCTTGGATTTTTCCTTATTTGTCTTTTCGGGCATATTAATGATTTAAAGTACCAGAATTGATAACTGGCTGTGCTGGTTCATCTGCGCAAAGAACGACGAGCAGGTTGCTGACCATGGCGGCCTTTTTCTCCTCATCCAGTTCGACAATATCCTCATCACCCAACTTGTCCAATGCCATCTTGACCATTCCCACAGCTCCTTCCACAATCTTCTCACGAGCACTGATGATGGCTTCAGCCTGTTGACGGCGCAGCATCACTGCAGCAATCTCAGGAGCGTATGCCAAGTAGTTGATACGCGCTTCCGTCACCTCAAGTCCTGCCATGGCAAGGCGTTCGTTCAGTTTTGTCTGCAACACATCGTTGATTTCTTCGCTACCATCACGCAGTGTCACTTCTTCCGTCTTTCCGTTGTTATTGTCGTAAGCATACATGCCTGCCACTTGACGGAGTGCAGAATCACTCTGAACGGCTACGAAATTCTGAAACTTGTTCATACGCGCAGAAACGGCGCCACCTATAGAAGCGGTATTGCTGACGTCGGTATCAATATCGAAGATGGCCTTGTAAGTGTCCTTCAGTCGCCAAACCACAACCAAACCAATCAAGATAGGGTTACCATTCTTGTCGTTGACCTTGATGGGTTCTGCATTCAGGTTCCTGGCACGAAGAGAAACGCTTTTCTTGCTCATAAGTGGATTTACCCAATAGAATCCATTCTTGCGGAACGTGCCCACATATTTACCGAAAAAAGTCAGCACCTTAGCCTCGTTTGGTTCCTGCATGCAGAAACCACAGCAGAAGAAAATAGTAACAATAGCAAGAAAGAGACAAAGCAGACCGTAAGCTAAACTTTCTTGTCTGATACACATGCATAAAGCCCAAATGGTGGACACGAACAGTAACACGTCGATAATACACATGAGGAAACCATTGAGATAACCTCCCTTGAATTCAGTTTCTTTTGATTCCATAATTCGTTTGATTTAAATGATTGAATACTGATATCAAATTGATATCGCAAAGATATACACAAAGCTATGTTTCTTCCAAATGTTTTTGCAATAAAATGATGGGCAAAAACGAAATTTAACATTAGGCCTAAGATATATCTCGAATTGAGTGCCTTGTTTGCCATTCTGACTTGATAGGATGACAATCGCCTATTGAGAAAAGCACGTTAGTTCTTTCTAACCATCGCCTTGAATGTTACTATGATTTCAAAATGACATTCTATTATGGAATCAATAACGTTCATTACAAGCTTAACGAACCTTCATTAACTTTCCTGTTTTCCAAAGTATGGGGATGTAGAGAAAAAACGGGCGCCCGTTTTAACAAAAATGAGCGCCCGTTTTCATCAAAACGAGCGCTCGTTTTTATCGTAAAGTCGAATATGAAAATTTATACTTGTGGAATTAGTCCGATTTTCTTTGCCTCTTCCGTGAGGAAATGACGGGCTGTATCGGGTTCGTTTGGGATAACGCTGTCGAGGATGGCGTCTTTGAGAGCTTTCTTCAGGATGCCCACTTCTCGGCTTGGCTTCAAGTCGAACATTCGCATGATTTCGTCACCATCGATGACGGGCTGAAAGAGGCGTTTGTAGTCGCGTTCCTTCAGATCTGTGATTTTCTCACGGACGATGCGAAAATTCTCGAGGAAACGTGCTTTTTTGACTTCGTTTTTGGAGGTGATGTCAGCTTCGCAAAGCATCATCAGGTCGTCGATGTCGTCGCCAGCATCAGAGAGGAGTCGTCGCACGGCACTGTCGGTCACTTCCTCGTCGGCAATAACGATGGGACGCATGTGGAGACTGACAAGCTTCTGCACGTATTTCATGCGCTCATCGAGTGGAAGTTTCAAGCGTCGGAAAATGTTGGGCACCATCTTCTGCCCGTAGTAATCGTGGTTGTGGAACGTCCAACCGTTGGATGCATCCCAGCGCTTGCTCTTGGGCTTACCGATGTCGTGAAGGAGGGCAGCCCAACGAAGCCATAAAGCCCCCCTCTCATCTCCTGAGGGGGAAGATTGGATGTTACACTGTTCGTTGCTTTTATCAATTGACGGAGTATCTACATTCCCCTCCCCTTGGGGAGATTGGGTGAGGGCTGTTTCCTGAGCTTTCACTATATTCTCCAGTACTGCAAGCGTGTGGTAGAAATTGTCTTTATGTCCTCTTCCATTCATGGTTTCCACACCTTCGAGGGCAACAAGTTCGGGCAGAATGAGTTGGAGCAGTCCGCATCGTTCCAGGTCCATGATGCCTTTGGATGGATGTTTGGCCATCATGATTTTGTTGAATTCGTCGATGGTGCGTTCCGCCGAAATGATTTTGATGCGTTCGGCATTGCGCTGAAGAGCGTCGAAGGTTTCATCCTCGATGAAGAAATTGAGTTGGGTGGCGAAACGTACACAGCGCATCATGCGGAGCGGGTCGTCGCTAAAAGTGATGTCGGGGTCGAGAGGGGTGCGGATGATGCCGTCCTCCAAGTCGTCTAAGCCGTAGAAAGGGTCAACGAGTTCACCAAATCGATTCGTGTTGAGGCAGAGTGCCATGGCATTGATGGTGAAATCTCGACGGTTTTGGTCATCTTCCAGTGTGCCATCCTCCACAACGGGTTTGCGTGAGTCGTGCGAGTAACTCTCGCGGCGTGCTCCCACAAACTCAATCTCGTTGCCATCAAAATGTATCTGCGCTGTACCAAAATTGGCATAGACGGCGATGTGAGGCTTCTTGTGAAATTTCTCCTTGATTTTTTCGGCTACAGCCTTTGCAATTGTGATACCGCTGCCCACCACCACACAGTCGATATCGTTCGACGGACGCTCCAAAAAGAGGTCGCGGACGAAACCGCCAATCACGTAGCATTCAGTGTGCAGTTCGTCGGCAGTTTCTCCTATCAAATGAAAAATGGGGTGGGAAAGGCTTTGTTTGAGTTCTTCGTCGCTGAGAAATTTCATTCGTTTTTTGTTTTTGAGGTGCAAATTTAGTGATTTTTTAGATGATAATTGACAATTGACAATTAAAAATCCTTATCTTTGCCTCCTACAATATAATAAGGTGTAATATGGCAAAGAAAGAAATCATAGTAAGATATTTTTGTTTGTGGTGTGCGATGTTGGCGAGTTTGCTGGTTTCTGCTCAGGAAACAGATGTCTGGAACACGACCTACAAGCAGATAGAGCAATCCATCCGTAAACCTATGTTTGCGAATCAATCGTATAACATCAAAGATTTTGGTGCTCGTGTCGACGCCAATGCAGCCGAAAATCAGAAGGCTATCAACAAGGCGATTCTCACTTGCTCAGAGGAGGGTGGCGGAAAGCTGGTAGTGCCTGCTGGCACTTGGAATACGGGTGGCATTGTGCTGCAAACGGGTGTGAATCTGGTGTTAGAAAAAGGTGCAACGCTGTTGTTTTCTTCCGATACTTCTCTCTATCCTCTTGTTCGCACGCGATGGGAAGGCAACGATTGCTGGAACTACCAACCGATGATTTATGCTGCGGATGCTACAGACATTGCCATTACGGGTGAAGGCGTTGTGGATGGTGGTGCTGGTATGGATGCATGGTGGCCGATGTGTGGTGCTGCGCATTACAACTGGACTGAGCAAACACCTGAGCATCAACGCACAACGCGTGGAGAACTGATGCAGATGAATGAGAATCGCATTCCGATTGATGAGCGTCGATTTGGTCAAGGAAAAGGCCTTCGTCCTCAACTGGTGAATTTCTTCCAGTGCGATGGTGTCTTGATTGAAGGTGTGACAATGATTCGTTCTCCTTTCTGGGTGATTCACCCTCTGCTTTGTCGGAATGTAGTTGTGCGCAATGTGTATATTCAAAACGATGGTCCAAATGGCGACGGCTGTGACCCAGAGTCTTGCGAGAATGTGCTGATAGAAAACTGCAAGTTCGACACGGGCGACGACTGCATTGCCATCAAGAGTGGACGAAATGCGGATGGACGAGCTTTCAACATTCCGAGCAAGGATATCATCGTGAGGAATTGTGAAATGCTCGACGGACATGGGGGAGTGGTGGTAGGAAGTGAAATTAGTGGAGGTTGTCAGAATGTGTTTGTCGAAAACTGCACGATGGACAGTCCTCATCTGGAGCGTGTGATTCGCATCAAGACTAATCCTTGCCGTGGTGGCGTGACTGACGGCATCTATGTGAGGAATGTAACCGTGGGGCAATGTCGGGAGGCTGTGCTGAAAATCAATCTCGACTATGAACCGCGTGAAAAGGCTGACAGAACGCATAATCCGACGGTTCGCAATGTGTTTCTTGACAACGTCACTTGCAAGAAAAGTAAATACGGTGTGCTGATGATTGGCCTGCCTACAGAATCCAATGTATACAACATTCATGTGAAGAACTCGGACTTCGAAGGCGTGACGGCAGAGCCTGTGAAAGTGACGGGAAAAGTGCATGATGTGAAGTTTGACAATCTCACCATCAATGGCGAGATTGTGAAAAGTTTCTAAATAAAATATGATTTTGATGAAAAAGATGTTTGTTTTGGCTGTCATTAGCCTCGTCGTTATTTCTTGTAGTAAAAAAGACCCGAATACAGAGGCAGCTCCTCTGCTGGAAGAGGCAAGACAAGCGGTTTTGGAAAAGGACTTTGAAAAGGCTCATGCCTTGATTGATTCCATCCGTTCCGCATATCCTCGCGCTACGCAGGTAAGGTGGGCGGCTTTGTATTTTGAGGACACTGTCAACTTCGAAGAGGCTAAAGTGCAGTCGCGAGAAGCGGACAGTATTTATCGCTTTGGACAGTTTGAGTTTGAAGATGTGACAAAGGGACTGCCTGTATATCATCCAACGGTGCGCGCCGCTTCAGAAAAACTGGATTCTCTGAAGATGGAACGCAATAGAATGCAAATGAAGGTGAGGTTCTTTCACAGGAAGATTCAAGAGCGACTCAAACAAAAAGAAAATCAGGGAAAAAGTGACAAATAAGGTGAGGAGGAAAAACAATGAGTGAGTTTTTGTATTCTTATCTGAATGAGGAGAACATCAAGCGGTCGAAAGATGGTGTGGAATATCATCCGCTCATACCTTTTTTGCCTCAAAACGGACGAGTGCTTTTCTTGGGAAGTTTTCCTCCACAGAGAAAGCGCTGGTCAATAAATTTTTATTACCCCAACTACGTAAACGATCATTGGAGAATAGAAGGACTTGTTTTCTTTGGGGATAAGAACCATTTTGTGGATGAGGAACACAAGACGTTTAAATTGCAGAAAATCATCGAGTTTCTCAACGAGAAGGGGATAGGTTTTTTCGATACGTCGTGCGCTATTCGACGGCTGAATGATAATGCGTCGGATAAGTTCTTGGAGGTTGTGGAATCAACGGATATTCGTGCGCTGATTAAGAAGATGACTCAGCTGAAAACGATTGTGACAACTGGCGAAAAAGCTACACAAACTATTTGCGAACATCTGAGCATAAACACGATTCCAAAAGTAGGCACATTTGTGAATATTCCTCATCTTCTTAATGAAAATCAAGAATCAATTTGCCTTTATCGCCTCCCTTCCAGTTCCAGAGCTTACCCCCTTTCTTTAGAAAAGAAAGCGGATGCTTATCGAAAGATGTTCGACACTTTTGGACTGATTTGATGGATTGAATCCAAAGGTATGTGACACATTTGAAAAATAAAAAAGAAAACCCGCTGAGAATGTCCCAGCGGGTTTTCTTTATGGTCAAAAAGTTCTAAACCGAATTACTTTTTGCTGTTAATCAGGTAGCTAATCTTGATACGAGCGCAACGGTTCAACTTGGCATTTAAGCCGCGTGTGCTCTTGTCATTTACCTGACCGATAGGAGCATTCAAGGAGTTAACAACAAAAGCGTCAGAATTTACGCCGTTGAACTTGCCACTTCCTTGCAACCACTTGGTAGCTGTGAGAGCACGATTGAAAGAGAGTGTGTTGTTACGCTGGATACCAACTTCATTCTCCTTGTTGTTGTCCTGACTTGTAGCAAGACCTTCAGCCTGAACGCTGAGGATTGTACCACTTTCGAGGATTTCCTTGATAGCTGCAACACTCTGTGCATCTGCATACTTGCTGATGTAACCGTTGTTGCCTTCTAGAGCAGCATATACATCTGCGAAGCTGTAGAGGTCGCTGTTCTTGTCGATTGGCATGTTCTGACGAATTGTGCCAAGACCTGCATGAGCATTCAGAGAGTAAGATTCACTTTCCTTGTAGTTGTCGTCGCTAAGGAGCTTCTGAGTTGCTGTTACGTCATCCACACGATAGTACCAAGTGTTGTTGCCCTCGTAGATTGGTGCATAATAGTAACCATACTTATCCTTGAACGCCTTGAGTTCGCTTTCGCTCATGCTGAGCGAGATAGGCTCGTTAGAAATTTCATAACCACGAGTAACAATCTGGTTTCCACCAAATGTTGCTTTCTCTGTGGCAATGTCTTCTGTTGCCTGTCTGCGCAACTTAGCTGTTGAACCGAGGCTTGAACCGGCAGCATTCGTATTCGCAAACTTCTTCTGAGTGAAGATACCACCTGCGAGGTAGTCGATAGCGTTGACTTCGTCACCTGCAATAGTTGGAGCATCGTCACGTCCAGAGTAGTTGTTTGGATAGAACACGTAGAATGTGAAAGTCTTGTATTCAGGACAATCGTTTACAGGAGGAGCTGGAATGTAGTAGTTTGCTTCGCCGCAAGATACACAACGATCCCAACCACGAACCTTGATGTAATAAGTCAAACCGAATGCAACACCGAGATTGGCATCCCAACGATGATCCTGAATGAAGGACTGGTCGAAGTGAGTCTCAAAAATCTGAGAACGAATTTTGACGTCAAGTGAGAAAGCCTTGGCTCTTGTGAAGAAGCGGCTATACTGCAATTCTGCATTCATGTACCAGTCGTTCTCTGGACCAAACTTATCCTTATCAAAGTCGTAGTGATGAAGACCACCAAAACCGAGAGTGAAGATAAACTGGTTGAACAACTTCTTGGTTCCATAGTCTTCCCAAGCACAGAAGAGACGAGAGAGATTGAACGATACATTCATGCTCACATCCCAGAACTTGGTCTTCATTGGCCAATAGTTGTAACCATTGTGCTGTTGAGGGTAGTTGCCTACATGCGTGTCAAGATAAGGGTTATGAAGGTAGCCATAGTTTGAAGTGAAAACATAGCTGTCATTCAAGAAACCTCTTGATGAACCCATGCCAAACTGTGCCTTTACACCAATACCTGGAGTGAACCACTTACCGATACCAACTGCAAATTCTGGAGAGAGAGTCTCCTTGAACTTTCCCCAGTGACTATAGTCTCCAAAGAAAGCGTGACCACCCGCATCGGCATAAATGAACCAGTTTTCCCAGAAACGATTCGTTACAACGCGATATTTGTCGTCTGTTGGTTGAGGAAAAGTAATTTCTTCAGCTAAGACAGACTCAGGAAGTTGAGAGCGATCTACCTTAACCCATTGCGTGTTTTCTTGAGCAGAAACATTGGCGCAGGCCAGAATGCCCAGAAGCAATAAACTTGAAATCTTTCTTCTCATATTTTGTGTTTCTTAATATAACCCCATGAAAGTTAAAAACCAGCGCTATTTTAACTTTCAAAAGGGTTAATCATGATTTGGTATTTTTCTTTCATTAAGTGCGCTGTCCTTAACGGCGAGAGTCGGTTAGTTTTTACTCTGCGCGGAGTGTGTAACGCTTGAAATCAACAACAGTCAAGTCCTTGTCAGCCTTCTTGAGGAAGTCTGCAACAGAAATCTTGTTGTCGTCGATGTATGCTTGGTCAAGCAGACAAACCTCCTTGAAATACTTGTTCAGACGACCCTGAGCAATCATTTCAATCTTCTTTTCATTGAGGTTCTGACGAGCAGCCTCACCTGCAGAAGCGATGATTTCCTTTGCCTTTTCGCCTTCTTCTGCTGTGATGTAGCCCTTAGTGGTGTTGGAAGCAATGTGGTCTTCGCTATCAACGAGATTAGGGTTGATTCCAGCCTTCTTGAGAGCAATTTCGATTGCCTTCTTCACTTCGTCTTCCTTGGTCTTGTCAATGATGCTTGCCAATTCCTTAGCCTTGGTCTCTTCTGTAACACCTGCCTCGTCGAGGTAGAGAGGAGCCATAGCTGCAGCCTGCATAGCAACGCCCTTAGCTACTTCATCAGAAGTGTCCTTGTTGAATGCAACGAGTGTGCAGAGGAAGCTCTGGCTCATGTGATTGTAAGCAACCACCTTTTCACCTTCAACTGTAGCGTAGCCATCAAGTTCCATCTTTTCACCCGTAACACCTGAACGGTTGACAACAGCTTCAGCAGCAGGAACACCGTCGATGTCGAGGTTCTTTACTTCGTCGAGAGTCTTCGCTCTTGCTGCGATTGCAGCGTCGATGATTTTGTTTGCAAGAGCAACAAAGTCAGCATTCTTTGCAACGAAGTCTGTTTCGCACTTGAGAGCGATCATAGCACCGAACTTACCATCAACCTTTGCAAGAACGCAACCTTCAGAAGCTTCACGGTCGGAACGCTTTGCTGCAACGAGCTGACCCTTCTTGCGAAGGATTTCCATAGCAGCTTCCATGTCACCGTTTGCTTCTGTAAGAGCCTTCTTGCAGTCCATGAGTCCTGCTTGTGTCTTCTGACGAAGTGCATTGATTTCTTGTAATGTAATTGCCATAATGTTTTATTATGTTTTGAGAGGGTGGAGCGTCAATCACAGCGTGTGTCAACGCTCCTTTCCTTAGTTTAGTTAATTGTTCTATTTTTTGAAATAAAGCTTATTCAGCTTCATGTGCTTCTGGTTCAGCCTTTTCTGCTTCAGCAGCAGGAGCTTCTTCTTCAGCTACAGCAGCTTCTTCCTTCTTCTCAGCACGAGCACGAGTTGAACGCTTGCGAGCAGGCTTTTCAACCTTTTCCTCGTTCTCTTCTTCACCTTCGCCGGCAGCTTCCATGTCAATCTTCTCTGCCTTACGCTCCTCAAGACCTTCGTTGATAGCCTTGCAGCAAGCGTCGAGGATTACTTCAACAGCCTTTGTGGAATCGTCGTTTGCTGGGATAACGAAGTCGATGTTGTCTGGGTCAGAGTTCGTATCAACGATAGCGAATACAGGAATACCGAGACGGTTAGCTTCGCGAACTGCGATGTTCTCCTTGAGTACGTCAACAACGAAGAGAGCGGAAGGAAGGCGAGTCAAGTCAGCGATAGAACCGAGGTTCTTCTCGAGCTTTTCGCGCTTACGACGAATCTGAAGATTCTCACGCTTTGAGAGCTTGTCGTAAGTTCCGTCTGCAATCAACTTGTCGATGTTTGCCATCTTCTTCACAGCCTTGCGAATGGTTGGGAAGTTGGTGAGCATACCACCTGGCCAACGTTCAATAACGTATGGCATATTCACTGATGTAGCTTTCTCTGCTACGATGTCCTTAGCCTGCTTCTTAGTAGCAACGAAGAGAATTCTCTTTCCACTCTTTGCAATTTGCTTGAGTGCTTCAGCTGCCTGATCAACTTTAGCAACTGTCTTGTTGAGGTCGATGATGTGGATACCATTGCGCTCCATGAAGATATAAGGAGCCATAGCTGGATTCCACTTTCTTTTGAGGTGACCGAAATGTGCACCTGCTGCGAGCAGGGCGTCAAATGATGTTCTTGACATAATTTTTGTTTACTTTCTTTTGTAAGTTTCTTGATTTTTGAAAACCCAACCGAGGAGTAGTTCCCATACGGTGAGAAATCTTCTCAGTTTAGATACTAAACGATAATCTTTATGAGTTACCAAATAAATATTAACGCTTACTGAACTGGAACTTGCGGCGTGCCTTTGGCTGACCTGGCTTCTTACGTTCTACAGCACGTGAGTCGCGAGTCATGAAGCCTTCTGCGCGAAGAGCCTTCTTGTCATCAGCATTAATCTTTACGAGTGCGCGGGCAATAGCGAGGCGGAGAGCCTGGCTCTGACCAGTGTAACCGCCACCGTAGAGGTTCACCTTGATGTCATACTTCTCAGCAACGTTGAGAAGGTTCAGCGGCTGCTTAACAACATACTGAACGAGTTCAGATGGGAAATATTCTTTGAGATCTCTCTTATTGATAGTAATCTTACCAGAACCTTCTGTGAGATATACGCGGGCAACAGCGCTCTTGCGGCGACCCAATGCATTAATTACTTCCATGCTATACCTTATTATTATTTAAGAGCGTTAATATCAATTGACTTTGGACTCTGAGCCTGCTGTTCGTGCTCTGCACCCTCATAAATGTAGAGGTTCTTGAGAATCTTCGAACCGAGGCGGCCTTTTGGAAGCATACCTTTCACAGCATGGCGGAGAATGCGCTCATAGCCATGAGGCTTCTTAGCAAGGTTCTCAGGATTGATCTTGTGCTGACCACTTGGATAACCTGAGTAGGTGAGATACTGCTTGTCTGTCCACTTAGCACCTGTGAACTGAATCTTGTCTGCATTGATAATAATCACATTATCACCACAGTCCTGATTAGGGGTGAAGCATGGCTTATACTTACCACGCAAAATCTTTGCAACCTTTGAAGCGAGGCGACCAACAACCTGGTCTGTGGCATCAACGACCACCCATTCTTTCTGTGCCTCTTCCTTTGTTGCGAAGTGAGTGCTGAAACTTAAAGTGTTCATTACTTCTTAGAATTCTTTTTTTGTTGTTACTAATTTTGTTTTGTCTTTAATTGCATCTTTCAGTGATTCACGAACCATGTTCCCGGCTAATAGGAGACACTATTCACACACTAAATCCATACGCACGCTTCGGGGGCGCGCATATTTCGAGTGCAAAGGTAGGTAATTTTTTCTTGAAAGACAATAAAAAATCTTAAATTTTATATTTAAAACCACGAAAAACCTTAATTTTGCAATGTCAATATTACATTTTTTGCTCACATGAACCATCGATATAGGGAATATGGACCATGGCTTTTTGGCAAAATAGGTCAGAAAACTCAAAAAATATCTATCAATGCGGGTTTCACCTGTCCCAATCGTGACGGAACAGTCGGGGTAGGGGGCTGCACCTATTGCAATAACCAGACTTTCAACCCTGCCTATTGTGAAACGTCGAAATCCATTGCGCAGCAGTTGGCGGAAGGAAAGACTTTCTTCTCTCGTAAATATCCTTCGATGAAGTATTTGGCTTATTTTCAAGCCTATACGAATACGTATGCTTCTCTCGACGACTTGAAACGTAAATATGAGGAGGCCTTATCTGTGGAAGGCGTGGTGGGCATTGTCATTGGTACGCGACCCGATTGTATGCCCGAGCCACTGCTAAATTATCTGGCAGAACTGAACCGTCAGTGTTTCCTCACCGTGGAATATGGCATCGAATCTACTGACGACTCAATTCTTCGGCACATCAACCGAGGACACAACTTCGCTTGCACGCGTCAGGCTATTGAGGAAACACATGAACGAGGTATTCTCACAGGAGGTCACATCATTCTTGGCTTACCCCTCACGCACACCATTCCCCAGTATCTCTCAAATGAAGCAAAACGAATTTCTTCCCTTCCTCTCGACACGCTGAAAATCCACCAGCTTCAGTTGATTAAGGGAACAAAAATGGCAGATGAATATGCTGAACATCCCGAACATTTTCACCTGTATCAATCCTTTGAATATATTGATGAAGTAATTGATTTCCTTGAACTTATCCGTCCAGAAATCATTGTTGAAAGATTTGTTTCCCAATCCCCTTCTTCCCTCCTTGCCATACCTGGTTGGGGACTGAAGAACTATGAATTTGTGGAAAAGGTTAACAAGCGATTGGAGGAGCGAAACACCTATCAAGGAAGGCTTTATCACATCACCTAAATAGAGGACCTTTTCATTTTTCACAGGCTATTTCAAACATCTTCATTTCGCTTTTTCATTTGTTCTATTGGGGATTCAAAAATCTATTGAACCTTCAATATAAATTTTTTGAACCTTCATTTCAAAATTTTTGAACGTTCAAAAATATTAAATCGAACGTTCAAAAAAATATAAATGAACGTTCAAAATTTCTGAAATGAACCTTTAAAAATCTTTTGATGAACTTTTATCCGATTTTAATAGTCCCTATTCCGTAGTTTTTATTCCTTTTTTGCATCTTTTTCATTCCCCAATAGCATATTACTAATTCCCCTATTTCATTTTTCATATTTTATATATGCGCATGATTGAATTCACATGAAATTCGGAGTAATAATGGTGATGATGAGAAGATTCTAAATGTTTGATATTTGATGATACCATTTGTTCCATCATGTATTAAAATTGAGAATTATTTTGTCAAGCAAAATTTTTTCGTTTATTTTGCCGAATATTATGGGATGATGGAATCTGTCGATAATTCGTAAATTGTAAATCTTCAATCAGTAAATCAAATATGGGACTTGGCAAATGGATAGGCGGTTGGCTGGGCTGGATAATGAGTCAGAACATCTTGGGTGCGATGGTGGGATATGCCCTCGGCTCTTTGTTCGATTCTTTGTTAGGTGGCGATAGCAGCAAGATTGAATACGAAGATAGTTCGTCATACGGTGGCTATCAGCAGACAAATCCTTACGATTCTGCTCGAACAAATGAAGGTAACCGCAATAGTTTCCTTTTTTCATTGATGGTGCTTGCTGCCCACATCATTCAGGCTGATGGCAAAATCATGCATTCAGAGATGGAGCATGTACGTCAGTTCCTTCGTCAATCCTTCGGCGAGACGGCTGTGGAGCAGGGCGATAGCATCTTGAAGAAGCTTTTTGAATACCGTAAGGAAAAAGGTGAGTATGTGTGGCAACAGCAGATTCAGCAAGCGTGTCAAGAAATGGCAAGGCAGATGCAACATGAACATCGACTTCAGTTGATGGCTTTCCTTTGCGATATAGCCAAGGCGGATGGTAAGCTTGCTGATGTTGAACTAAAGGCATTGCGACAGGTGGCAGTGAATCTGTCGCTGAGTGCTGATGTTGTGGACCAGATGCTGCATTTGGGTGGGCAGACGATTGAGGATGCTTATGCCGTGTTGGGAATTACTAAGGATGCTACGGATGACGAAGTACGCAAGGCTTATCGCAAGATGGCACTGCAATATCATCCAGACCGCGTGAATACACTCGGTGAGGATGTGAAGGCAGCAGCACAAAAGAAATTTCAAGAAATCAATAACGCCAAGGAAATCATCTTCAAGGCTCGTAATATGAAATGATTCTGCAATGAAAGGAAAAGCTAATGATGTGTTAAATTTGAGTTATTCTTTTCCTTTTATAAAAGTCTTTTGTGTTTGAAAAAACACTAATTTTGCACACCATATCAATGAAACTCTAAAACAGAACAATATCATGGAACAAAAAGTTTATGGTCACTTCGATGATGCTCAAAGGGAGTATGTCATCACAGACCCTCAGACTCCTTGGCCTTGGATCAATTACTTGGGCAACGAGGATTTCTTCTCACTTATTTCAAACACTGCTGGTGGATATTCTTTCTTCAAGGATGCCAAGTTCCGTCGCATCACGCGCTATCGTTACAATGGAGTGCCTATGGACAATGGCGGTCGATACTTTTATATCAAGGATGGCGACACGGTTTGGAACCCAGGATGGAAGCCTTGCAAGACACCACTCGATAGCTATGAATGTCGTCATGGCATGAACTACACGCGCATTACTGGTTCGAAGAACGATGTGGAGGCAAGTGTGTTTTTCTTTGTGCCTCTCAAGAAATGGTGCGAAGTGCAAAAACTCACACTCACGAATCATAGTCAGGAGAAACGTTCGTTGAAACTCTTTTCTTTTGCTGAATGGTGTCTGTGGAATGCCGCTACGGATATGGAGAACTTCCAGCGCAATTTCTCGACGGGTGAAGTGGAAATTGACGGTAGCACCATTTACCATAAGACAGAATACAAGGAGCGCAGAAATCGTTTCGCATACTACAGTGTGAATGTTCCCGTAGATGGTTTCGACACCGACCGCGAGTCTTTCATCGGACTCTACAATGAGTTTGCCAACCCTGATTGCGTGATGGAAGGCAAACCAAAGAACAGCGTGGCACATGGTTGGAGTCCTATTGCTTCCCATTATATCGAGGTGGAATTGGCTCCAGGTGAAAGCCGAGATTTCGTGTTCGTACTGGGCTATGTGGAGCAACCACAAGAGGAGAAATATGCTGAAAAGACTCCTGGATTGATTACTTCTTTGGGCGAACTCGACCGTACAATTATTAATAAGAAGCGCGCACAGGAAACGATTGCTGCTTTTGATACTGCTGCCAAGGTGGATGCTGCTTTCGATGAATTGAAGGCTTATTGGGATGCATTGCTCGATAAGTATCAGGTGAAGAGCGGCAATGCGGAATTGGATAGAATGGTGAACATTTGGAATCAGTACCAGTGCATGATTACGTTCAATTTCTCTCGCTCGGCATCGTTCTTCGAGAGTGGTATTGGACGTGGCATGGGCTTCCGCGATTCCAATCAAGACTTGGTGGGCTTTGTCCATCAGATTCCTTCTCGTGCTCGTGAGCGCATCATCGACATCGCTTCCACTCAGTTCCCTGATGGCGGTTGTTATCACCAGTATCAGCCACTCACCAAGCGAGGCAACAACGACATTGGCGGTGGATTCAATGACGACCCTATGTGGCTCATTTTCGGCACTGTGGCATATATCAAGGAAACGGGCGACTTCTCGATTCTTGACGAGATGGTGCCTTGGGATAATGAACCTGGTACCGAAGTGAGTCTTTTCGAGCATCTGCGCATTTCCTTCAATCATGTGGTGGAGAATCTGGGTCCTCATGCCTTGCCACTCATTGGCCGCGCTGACTGGAACGACTGTCTCAACCTCAATTGCTTCTCATGGGATCCTAACGAAAGTTTCCAAACTACAGAAAACAATTCCGTAGGCAGCAAGGCTGAGAGTCTGATGATTGCTGGTTTGTTTGTGGTTTGCGGAAAAGATTACGTCGAACTCTGCAAGGAGTTGGAAAAGAGGGCGAGCGATGACAAATGCGCTGCTTCTTTCAAGGACGAAGCAGCTCGTGCCCAGAAGTGCATCGACTCCATGGTGGAAGCTGTGAAGAAGCATGGCTGGGATGGCGAATGGTACTTGCGTGCCTATGACTTCTATGGCAACAAGATAGGTTCGCATGAGAATGAGGAAGGTAAGATATTCATCGAGAGTCAAGGTTGGTGTGCTATGGCTGGTATCGGACTCGAAGATGGCATGGTGGACAAGGCGCTCGATTCTTGCAAGAAATACCTCGACTCCGAGCATGGCATGGTGCTCAATAACCCTGCCTTCACTCGCTACTATGTGGAATACGGTGAAATCTCCTCTTATCCTGCTGGTTACAAGGAGAATGCTGGTATCTTCTGCCACAACAATCCTTGGGTGATTATTGCCGATACCGTGGCTTCTCGTGGAAACGATGCATGGGAACTCTACAAGAAAATCAGCCCTGTGTTCATCAAGGATCAGACTTTGCACAAGGTGGAACCATACGTCAACTGTCAGATGGTAGCCGGCAAGGATGCTGCTCGTCCAGGCGAAGGCAAGAACTCATGGCTCACAGGTACGGCAGCGTGGATGTGGCTCACGGCAAGTCAGTATATTCTTGGTGTGAAACCAAGCTACGAAGGACTGCTCATAGACCCATGCGTGCCAAGTTCGTGCCGCGAATTCACTGTGAAGCGTCAGTTCCGTGGTGCTGAATACCTCATCCATGTCAGCAATCCTAATGGTGTGCAGAAAGGTGTTAAGAGCATCGCTGTGGATGGACAAGCCATCGATGGCAATGTCGTTCCAGCACTCGAAGGTACACATACCGTTGAGGTCGTGATGTAACTTGCAGACAGAATAAAACAGAATTAGGAAGCAATGATTTCCAGATATTCTTGATTGTTTTCGATACTGAATAATAATCAGAATAATTTGGAAATCATTTTATTAAGTATTTGTTACCGTTCATTATAACAAATCCTTTGGATTGCAGGCTTGCCTTCTTGCCTTGAAGATCGTATGAGATAGTAGAACTGGGTTGTTGGATGGGTGTAGGTGTGATGTCCGAAGTCTTACAATTCATGCGGGCGACGGAAAGGCCGAGGCCGGGGTGATGAGTGAGCCAAATGAGGTCGTGCTTGGGGTCGAGGGTGATTTTTGTTACCTCGTTGAGGACGATGCCTGAGTTATCGGTGTTGTAGATAGTCCACTCGGTTCCATCGAAGCAAGCAAGACCGACAACGCTGAGGTCTCCAGCGGTGGCTATCCAGAGACGGTTGTCGGCATCCACCTGTACATCCCAGAAGCAGTCGCTGGGCAGTGGTGAGTTGTTGTGGTTGTATGTCGTACATGTGTTTCCGTCGAAATGTGTCAGACCTAAGCCGAATTCTGACCCCATCTTGTCGGGATAGCGTGGGTCGCGACAGTTCAGCCAAAGGCTGTTGTTGTTATCGACGGACACCGTACCCACGTAATTGGATGGGATGGACGAGTTGGAGGTGGTGTAGTTGCTCCATCGTGTGCCGTCGAAGCAGAACAGGCCACTGCCGAAGGTGCCGCACCAAAGGCGGTTGTTGCTGTCGAAGTCCATGCATTGGACTGTCTCGGAGAGGGTGGAATTGCTCTTATTGTAGGCCGTCCACGTCTCGCCGTCACGCATGTAGAGGCCTTTGTTCGTGGCTATCCAAAGGCGATTCTTGAGGTCGAACTTGATGAGGTTGGCATCGGCTTCGCTGAATGGATAGTCGGTTCTCATGTAGGCTTTCTTGCCTGTCGCGGTTAGTTCTACGAGACAGGTGTCGGTAGCAAACCAGGGCCAGAGTAACCAGACGTTGCCATTACGGTCGGTCTCCGTTTGGGCAATCACCCCCATAGGTTCGATATGACATTCGTTCGTTTCAATGTTGTAGGTCTGGAAACCATTCTGTGTGCTGGCGTAGAAAATGCCTTTGCCATCAATGCAGCCACTGGAATAGGATATGCCGCTGTCGTAGAGCTGGTTGTCAGTGAGTGGGATGGCTGTCAATCCATCGTCCGTGAGCCTTAGCAAGCCCTCGAAATGCGAGCCTACATATACGTTGTCGTTATCGACATCGATGGTCAGCAAGTAATCGTTCGCGACGTTCAGTTGATAGGGATAGGCCTTGAAGTTCGTACCGTCGTACTTTGTAATATAGTGTTCGCTCATCATCCACAGATTGTCCTTCTCGTCGATAGTCAGGTCTGTGATGTTCGCCTCGGGCAGGGCAGAATTGTCGGGAGTATAATGCGTGAAATCGTTGCCGTCGAATTTGACGAGACCGTTGTTGGTCGCTATCCATAGACATCCTTCCTTGTCGGTTTCGATGTTGTTTGCTTTCCCGTAGGGAATGTTGTATGGTACCAAATCATTGGGCATGAATAGACAGAGGTTATACATGTTCAACGCATCGTAGCACGCCACCCATATACGCCCGTCGCCATCAGCCCTAATCTTCTTGACGTAGGAGTAGGGGCTAAGCAGATTGATGTCGTATGTGGCTGTGCATTTCTTGCCATCGAAAGTGTACAAAGATGTGATACTACCCACAAGCATGGTTCCATCGGCATTGAAATAGAAGCCGGAAAAGTGCTGGTTGATGCGAAAGTTGGCATTTCTTTTGTCGTATTTCTCGATGCCACCTTCAGTCACCTTTGCCAAGCCGTTGAACTCCGTGCCAACCCACAGCTCGCCGTTGTGAAACACCATGTCTGTAATGTAATTTCCCGTCATGCTCCCGTCGGCGCGTTTGAGTACCGTCTGCTGGCCGCTCTGCTTGTCAATCTTCACAATGCCGCCGCCCTTTGTGCCCACGTAAAGGTAGTTCTGGTCGTGGATGATTTTCATCA
>CADBXS010000004.1 GCA_902798705.1 uncultured Bacteroidales bacterium | reverse complement strand
ACGACCATTGTTGATGAGCATAATTCGTACATTTTTACCAATATGCCGATTACCCATAGAGTTCAAATCATAAAAGAAAGCCAAATCTCCAAAAATGCCAAAATAGAGCTTGTCTTTATGTACTAATGATGCACCGATTAAAGACGACACATTCCCGTCGATACCGAATCCACCGACATTGCTGTTTGTTGTAATGGTTTTTGATATCTCAAAAAAGTCCCATGAACGCAATGTGTTTAAAATGCCAAGATGAAGATTGCATCCTTCTGGTAACTTGTTATGAAGATGATGAGCAATCCAAATGTTGCTGAATGGCAATTCCGGTATCCTTTCATAGACTTCGTTATATGCCTTCTTACAGGAATTGTAATAATCCAGACATGTTTGTTCTGTCTTTGTATATCTCTCAAAGAAACTCTGCTCATCCATTTGGAACACAGCAGATAGTCTTCGAAAGGTATCTCTCAATTGGCCATCTTCATTCACTCTCCATACTTTATTTACGGAAAAAGCTAAGGAGTTATAGTCACCAGAAACCTCACCTATATGAATTAAGGTGTTGATGTCTTTTAATTCTGAAGAGACGGGCTGTATTAAAAAAAGTCCCCAGTGGATTCCGTATCGTCCCCGATATCCACTTGTATGATCATATATGACTATTGCATTATTACTTTCACAGAATTGGTCAATGGCTAATGTTTCATCGTTTGAGAATAATCGATGCGAACCAATGAATATTGCAACGTTCTTTTGTTTGTCTAATTCGGGCAATCTGTCTTTCTCTCTGTATCTGTGTATGGCATTTGCACTTGGTAGATTTTTTATGCTGAAGTCTCTGCTAAAAGTAGTGAACATGTTGATATGGACAGGACCTCCATTTCTTTGCTTACAAGCTAAAATTGCTTTGTTGGCTTCTATTTCACAGAATCTCTCATCGGTTCTGTCTTTTACAGTTGGCAATGTGACGCTTTCGATAGCAATATCAGAAGGGATAACACGTCTGTCAATTTGTTGGGCAATCAAATGCCCAATGTCATGTGTGCCATGATGAGAGGTAACAGCCAAGATTGGCAGGTTCGCCACTCTCTGCTGCCATTCCACATGCAATATATGCTGCACTACGTTCGTCAACACTGGAATAGACCTCAAACCACGGATCCTGTTGAATACTACCAACGAAAGTTATATTTGTTGTTCCTGGAGAGGCAATGACTTTTTTAATTCCATGCTCTTTTAATAAACTAATCAGGATTTGAACGTTACGTTCATTCGTATAATATTTTTGATTGTTTATTTCCATCTTGCATTAATCGTTTGTCCATTATTACAATAAATGATCTGCCCATTGATACATCCAGAAGCATCTGATAATAAGAAACATGCCGTTTCGGCAACTTCTCCAGGTAAATATACGCGTTCAATAATGTTGCCTGTAAAATATATATTCCCATCAGCTTTAAGCCCTGTCATGTCTGATGCTGTTATGCCTGGAGCTACAGCATTAATACGAAAACCATCTTTAGCCAATTTGTAGGCTAACCCTTGAACCATGCTGTTGATTGCAGCCTTTGTCCATCCGTATGGCCTTTCATCAACAGTCTCGCCTGTTTCTGATGACGTAAAGAGAACAACGCCTTTCTCATTCCTCGATTTTAGTAGCTCGACGAATTCTTTGGTTAAGAAAAAGCCACCCTTGAGATTCGTATTGATTTGTGTATCAAAACTCTCTGGGGTAACTTTGGTGAAATCATTTTCATGAAGCGATACGCCAGCATTGTTTACCAAACAATTGACACCACCAAGGATCTTATCCGCTTCATAAATGAATTCTTTATAAGATGAACTGTTTTGAACATCAAATTTCATGTATGAACAGTTTAGCTCTTTCGAGGCTTTTTCTAATACATCATTATTTCTACCAGTTATTAGAACTTTGGCTCCTTCAGCTTTGAATTTTTTAGCCATAGCAAATCCCAATCCTCTTCCACCTCCTGTTACAATGATTTTTTTATTGATAAGGATATTTGTGGGACTGGTATAAGTCACATTGGCTATTACATTATTGTTGACCATTGGCTGCCCGTAAATAATGTATTTTATTCCTCTTTTTAAATATGTTGTGAATGACATATTCTGCTTTATAAAGTTTGTTAGATTAAGTGTAATTTATGCCTTTTAAGATGATTCTTTTCTTCAATCTATCGGTTCTTCCCTCGTTATCAATCGCTTGATGCCCTGGAGAACATACCAACAGATTTCGGAAGGGTAGGCGAGGAAAAGATGTCCAAGGCGATATCGCTTTCCACTGAGTCGATGTCCGTTGGCTGTTCGCTTATCAGCATGACCGAAATTGCCTGTGAGCAGGACTTCTTTCAATAGGAATTCGCCCTCTTTGGCATTAGGCTCAACGATGAGATATTCGGCTGGAAGTCCGAGTTGTGTGTGAAGAAGCCAACCGACTGCTGCACAAAACTTTTCAAGTGAGAGTCCGTGAAGCGTGGAGCGCAAAACGTGAAGAGAGGTCGAAGATGAAGCTTCTTCATGATAATGCTTTAGCACATAGAAATAGTCAATGATTTGGCGGAGTCCAACACCTGTGCCAATGAAATGCTGGTAAGCATGGCATAGAATGAAAACGATGTTGAATTCTATCGTTGGAATGGGCAATTCTGTACCCCCATCGAATGGAACATAATGACTGTTCTGCTCTGCTTGGTGTTCCTTCGCCCACTTGTTGAATTTGTGGTCGGTAAAGGGATTGCTGAAAAAGCTAGGGGTGAAATGTGCCTCTACAGGAGTACCGTCTTTGAGGTCGAATCCGATATGGAGCGGTGATGGTTCTTTTGCCTCACCCACATTCCGTACATATTCGATAATCTTGTCTCGATCGCCTTGTAGCCACACATCAATGTCTCCTGATTCTCGACGGAGTGGGTTGGGGTAGAGGGTGGCGATGCCTTGACCTTTCAGAATGCAGTTGGGAAAACCATCCACCTCGAAGCGCTTACTGGTGGCATAGGTGAGTTTGTTGATGTAGCGGTTCTGCTCCTCAATTTCCTGAACTCTGTCGTGAATGGCCAAGAGTATGTTGTTCGGAGGCCGCTGACCACGTGGCAACTGCTCAATGGCACTCATCAACAATCCCATCACACACTGCTTCGCTGCAATTTCTGGAATCTCGTTCCATTCTTCAGCACTTATGGGTGATGTCAATTCTTTCTGAGTCCCCAACGCAATGCGTAGCACCTCAAAGAATCTTTCCTCTGCAATTGTCATCCTTAATTTCCTAAAAAATTTGTATATCCACACAAAACAATCACTTCTATCCTTATTGTAAATAATTTATTTACAGTAAGTTAGAAAGTTTTATTCTCTTTTGTTAACGGATTTTAACAAGATTGCACTATTCCCCCTAAATCTCTTGAAAAATTAGAAAAACAATAACAAAGTTGATTGAGAGTTGTCGTTTTTCATTGCCTAAGATTTACAGTTTAATAGAGCTTTCCATCATTGTTCATCCGTTTTTTGGTTTTATTGCGATTATAATAGCTATTATTTCGGTGCAAAGTTACGAATTTTTAGGCAATAGCACATTCTTTTATGCTCTTTTTTTCTTTTCTTCCCGTATTTTCAGTGGTGTTTTGCCACTTTTTTTGTGTTTTTCTTAGTTGATTCTCTCTCGTAGATGAGTGGAGCCTGTCAATTCTCTTTCCTGAAAATTTGTATGACAAACTTAAAATATGTAACTTTGCAACCACAAAAATAATTGATTTATGCGAACAATCGACATCAAAAGGACAAGAAAACCACGAAGTCAGTACACCATTCTTCTCATTATCATTGCCGTAATTATTGGTTGTGTGGCTATTAAAATCTACACATTGCCTACGCTCTATGTGGCTGTTTTTGCTTTTGTTGGTCTTATCATAGGACAGATTATTGACGAACTTCGTTTCAAGTATTATATGCGAAAGCAAGAAGAAGCAGAAATTAGAAGTGCTCGTCATCACCACCATCATCACCATCATAGCAGTGAAGGTTCTCACTCCCATTCTTCAGATGAATATGAAAATGGCGAATCCAACGGAAGTTCTCGCCTCCATTCTTCTTCGGAAAGAGGCGGTTCTCGTTCTGGTGAACGCCATCACCATCATCATTCCTCATCCGAAGACTCATCTCATTCTGGTGAACATCATCATCACCACCATCACCATCATGAAAATGATGATTAATGACTAAAAATGTCGATTCCATCGGAAGTTTTTGGACGTAGTATAATATCATTTACTTTTTTGTTTAAATTCTTGGGCATTCCTGAAGGCAAGTCCGATAATTATTAATAACGCTATGATACTGCAAAAACTGCCCTCTTTGAGCCCTGTGGGAAAATATTCGCATCGAATGGAATGTTTGCCTTTTGGAACAACAATGCCTATTTGACCTAAGTTTACCTTATGAATCTGCGTTTCTTTTCCATCTATTGTAGCAAAAAATCCTTTGTCTGCTGGTACACTGAAAAACACAAGATTGTCTTTTGGCAAATCTATCTCTGCAGAGAACCCATGTGTATCTCCTTCAAATGATGAACAAACAGTTTTTCTTCGTTCCATCACCACGCTGTCTAAGTCAAAATTGTCGTTGATAAGACCTTGTACCAAGTATTTACTGATGACAGGTATACTCTCTTTAGTTACTGCCAAATTTGCCAACAGCTGAAGTGGCACATCTGGTAGTGGCGCAATCTGAAGTAGGGAATCAATTTTTTTTTCATCTATATAATGGTCGTAAGTGAATCCCATAGGTAGATAGTTTAGATTGCTATAGACTACATATCCATCACCCTTTTCTTCTAAATCCTTTCGCCCTAATTGTATAAACTTCCGTTTGGGATCATTATAAATGATAATATTACGAACAGACATGAGTGATTCAAAAGATGGTATATTGCATGTGGGGCAGAATCGATTACTTCTTGCAATATTTGTTGAGTCCGAAGTGTTAAATAGTTCTCGGATATTATTATTTTTAACGGAATGGAATGTTTCTATACTAGGACGATTTTTAAGTAAAGAGATATTATTATATCTTACACTGTTTCGTGAAATAAAATGTGTGCGATAGTTGAACATATGATTGTCTTGTAATCTTTCAAGTTTATTGTTGAGAACATATTGCTTATTGATTCCTTGATATATTAACATCTCATGGGGGGGGGTCGTAACGTTGAAGGAAACATCTGTCCACTTTATCATGAAGAGAGATAGGTTGACCACGGAGAATAGACACACATATTTGATAAGTGACTTTCTGTTTCCCCTCCTAGCATATGTCCACATCAAAAATATACTGAACAGGAAAAGTACAACGATAACAGCATTGATAATGAAATGCGATTTGTGAAGGCTGAAATAGCTGTCAGCCTGTACTATCCATCCTAATGCATATACACCCAAAAAGAAAACTAAACAAATAGATGAATAGATCACCACTTCTCTTACACTGATGTTGATTCCATGCGAAAGATACTTCATGCTTGCCAAAATTAAAAAAAGTACTAAAGCATAAGCCCATCGCGAATAGTAGGGATTAGTGAACAAGGAAAAGAGTCCATTGAGCGGGGTAATAAATAAAACAACAACGATGATGCATAATCTTGCTATCCAATCTCTTTTCTTCCAACAATACAGAATAGCCAAGAAACAGCCAAAAATAGGAATATAAGCAGCATTACTGTTCCAAGAAGTACAAATGACTAAATGGTTTGGACCTTCAACAATTTCTGGTGAAAGTAGTGCTCGTATCCTCACCAATGTGCTTGAGACGGAAAGTCCCAAGTTCGCATCAGTTCTTGGCCCTCCCACTAAATGCAATACTGATGGCAACAAAATGAAGGCAGACATGCATGTCCCCAATAACACCAGAAAAACTGCGTAGCCAAACTTACTGCCCGAGAACTTGTGTTCTTTTGAGCTGATCCTGCATAGGTAATAGATAATGCCAGGAATGAGCGAACAAGGGAAAAAATAAAAATTGATGAATGAAATCAGAAAAGTGGCTAAGGATAATAGCACATCAGAATATTTTTCCCCTCTCACATATTTCTCGATGGCAATGAGAAATAGTGGAAAGCACATCATGGGCTCTAAAAAATGGTAATAATACAGATTGGTGATGCTGAACGAAGAAAACACATACATCATCGCACCTACTTGAGATAGGTCTTCATCCAAATCCATCTTCTTCAGATACAAGAAGGTGAACAACCCCATGCAAATCAATTTCAGAAATAGCGTAAGGGTGATGCTTTCAATAATGTACTCATAGGGAAACAAACAATTAAGCCACACAAAAGGGCTGGTGAGTGTATAGAATGAATAAGCACCAATGAAATTGTCTCCGAAATAAGTGTTCCAACTCCACCAGGGATGACCAGACGCCAACATGCGTTTGGTTTCCATGATGAATGGAATCTGTTGGTTGGCAAAATCTCCAAACGGCATGAATGCACCATATTGAAGTAGCGAAGGGAGAATGCCGATGAATGTGGTGACAATAATATAGAAGACTAACTTTTTCATTTGTATTGTAAAAAATCTATTTCAATTCCTTTTCGATCACATATCGAGGTCTATCCTTCACCTCTAAATAGATTTTCCCGATGTATTCTCCTACAATTCCTAAACCGACAAGAACACATCCACCAATAAACCACATTGACAAGATGAGTGACGACCACCCTGGCATGGTATTTCCTCTGAAGTAGGCATGAAGAACATAAACGAGAATGCAAATGGCAATAAAAATGAACACCAGTCCAAGGTTGAATATGAGGCGGATGGGTTTCACGCTGAACGAAGTGATACCATCAGTGGCAAAATTCAGCATTTTTGCAAAAGAATATTTGCTCTTTCCTGCCAGCCTTTCCTTCCGTTCGTAGTAAATCTGTTCACTTCTGTATCCAATCAGTGGAACAATGCCTCTCAGAAAAAGATTCCGTTCACGATATAAAAGTAATTGTTCAACGGCACGCTTACTCATCAATCTGAAATCTGCATGATTATAAATAGACTTTGCTCCCAAATAAAACATTATCTTATAGAACGTCAAGGCAGAATTACGCTTGAGGAAAGAGTCGCTTTTACGAGATGAACGCACTCCATACACAATGTCACAACCTTCTCTGTATTTATCAATCATTGTTGGAATCGCATGGATATCATCTTGAAGGTCAGCATCAATGGTAATCATCACGTTTGCATATTCTTTGGCGATAGTTAATCCTGCTACTAAGGCGCTCTGGTGGCCCGAATTACCTGCTAACTTCACACCATTCACAATCTCAGATTTCTGATGGAATTTCTCAATTAGTCCCCATGTACCATCTTCCGATCCATCATCCACATATACAATCCTGCTTTTTGAATCAATGACGTGATTCGTTATCATCATGGAAAGTAAAGCTCCCAACTGCTTGTTAGTCTCAGGCAACATTTCCCTTTCGTTGTAACATGGCACGATCAAGTATAACACAGGAAACTCATTTTCATTCTCTTTCAAATTAGCCATCACTTTTATTGTTATTGATTCTCCCTAGCGCTCTGAGAATTTTTGCAAAGATAATAAAAAAGCTTGTTGTTACCATAAAAATCACACAAAAAGCGGTGCTGTGCCTTCCGACACAACACCGCTTCGCGTTTATTTCCAATGAGCTTCTTCGCAGATTAGTCCTTCTTCGTCACACATTCCAGTTCTGTGTTCTCGATTTCGTTCTTGATTTCCTCCGAAGGGAAATAGAGGATGCGACGACGATAGATTTGCTTGGCACCGGCCTCTTCCCTGTCGAGAGGAGCCTTGGCGGAAATGGACACCTTGAACGTTCCGAGTTGCTTCACGTAGATGGTGTGACCGTTGAGAACCATCTCCTCCATCTGCTTGATGATGCTGCGCACGGCACCCTCACATGCTCCTTCGCTCATGCCAGAGTCGGCTGCCACATGCTTCACGAGCTGGTCGAAACCGATCTTGGTGTAAGTGATTGACTTAGTGAAATACATCTGCTTGTCTTCAGGCTTGAAATACTGCTGCTGAGTCTTAATAAATACTTTTCCCATGTTTTTTGATTGAATTAAAAAGGTTAAAAAATAAGAGTTGATAATTAGAAGTCCTGTCCCCTTTACCGTTCCCTGAGCATCAGCTCTGGGCTCAAATCCCAGGGCCTACTCCGCTTCCGAAACGAAGTTCACCGTCTGCAACTTCTGGCGAAGTGTCTTGCTGGCACGGAAACCGATGCGCTTGCTTTTCACGGCACTACCACCTGCGTCTGCCTGTTCCTCCGAAATCTTCGCGTGAATCTTGAAGTAGAGGGTGCCCATATCGCCCAGTTGCACCGAGTGACCGTTGCACACCAGCTCCTGCACCTGTGTGATGAGGCTGCGATAGACCGAAGCGATCTGTTCGATGCGCATACCCGAGTCGTTGGTTGCGTACTTGATGAGATTCTCATCGTTGATTTCAGGAGCGCGATTGATGCTTGTGTAGTAGCGCACCTTCTTGTCGATGCCACATGTACGCTCACTGATTTTCAGTTTCATGGTTGGATTCAAACTTGCCATAATACTGTCATTTGATTTTTTGCGAGTGATGCCGAGTTCAGTTTTCGCGACGTTACCCAACGCGTCATCCACTCAAGTTAAACATAAAATAGGTTTCTCATGGTGGGCTCATTCCGTTTCTTGTGTTATCCTGTTTTGGTTCAGAGCCCTCTTTTTCTGAATTGCGATGCAAAGGTAAAGCCTTTTCCGTTATCATGCAATAGTTTTTCAGTACCCCCCGAAAAAACCATGCCATTTTTTTATGAAGGATGTAAGATGAAGAACTAAGAATGTTTCCCATCCATCACATTATCCCCATTCATTCCATCATCCCCATCGTCCCTCATTCCCCTCGTTTTCAGTGCAAAGATCACCTCCCTTTTCTTCACCACCTTCACGAATTGCACACACGACGGCAGGCCAAAGCGTCCTAAGTCCTGGCACGAATAGTCGGGGTTCTGGTAAAAGAAGCACCCCACGCAGGAGCGCACGTCCCTATTCATCGGATTCTGTACGGCAGGAGCCTCCTCCAGCACCAATGTTCTTTTCCGTTCGCCATCGCTCGTTTCCATCTTGAAAACTTGGCGACGCGATTCTTCCTGTTGCATGGCATTTGCCATCACGGCATTCAGTTCTTGTGTTTTGATGTTATCCATGATATTATTAACGTGTTTTGGTTGTTGACGAATTGGGCACCATTGCTCATTCGTTTCCAAAACCGTTGCAAAATTACCACCATCCCACCGCACCTCCAACACCCGACACACTTTTGTCGGCCCATCCGTCGATTCCGTCGAAAACTTTCCGTTCTCCCCGTCGAATTTATCATTCCTTCCCCCCCCCCCTTAACCTTAACGCTAACCTTAACCTTAATTTTCCATCCGGATGGCAGTTATCGTTGACTCCCTTTTCTTCGTTCAACCTTAACCCTAACCTTAACTATCCATCCGGATGGCAGTTATCGTTATGGTTATCGTTATCGTTGACTCGCTTTTAATTTTTAATTTAATATTATCCTTATAAATCCTTATGAAGTTTAAAATTGAAACGTAAAATTATTTTTAAAATTCTAAATGATAATTCTAAATACAATTTCAAGCGAAGCGCCCCAAATCCTTTAAATCCTTTCAATCCTTGATAAAAACTCTACAGAGCATAGGAGTATAGGAGTCTTTTCAGAAAATCCTTTTAAATCCTTTAAATCCCTGATTCTCTCCACAGCCTCAAGAATCTTTTTGCCACATTAATCCTCCTATGGCATTCCTTCGCATCCTCCGTGTCCGAGAACGACCACTCGTCAGGCTTGCTGCCACCACGACACACATACATCTTCGCGTGCATCGTCGAGCGGGCAGGTGCATCTTCCAGTTGCAAGTCGTCGTGCAAGAAGTCTGTGAACGACTGCAATCCATCAAAATGCGGCAGTCTCTCCGTCTTGTTCATCACCACCATCAACCACACATAGTCATACTGATGCCTCAGGCACTGCTCCTCTCGCATTTGAGCAATCACCCGCTTCAGACGTTCCTTCACGTCAGTCGCACCCGTTTCCTCATCTCTCTCACGAACATCGTTGTTCCGCTCCATCATTTCCGTCTGAGTCCACTCCCTCAGTTGCTGTTCCATCAGCACACCCGTCACGAAGCGGTTCAAAGCCACCTCAGGCACACGCATATAATATAAGGTGGAAACATATTCCCATTTCTCCATCTTCCCAAAGTATTGGTACATCCATCCAGGAAAGCGCATCAAAGCCTGGCGCAGCGCACCGAGTTTCAGTTCCTCGTGCATACGGCATAGACGCAAGAACGCTCCACTTCTCTTCGTTTCCTCAAACATACGGTCGTAAATCTTTGCCAAGTGCTCATCATTACCCATCATCGTCATCACATGACTCAACTGCCGACTCCATTCCCGCATGTCCTCATGCTCACTCGCTGCCGTCAGGCGTTGCAACTCCTCCCGTTCCTGAGTAGCCTCCCAACTCACATACCAGCGACACTCCCGCAAGTAGGCATCAAACACCGTCTTCTGCTCACCTTCCAGTCCCTTGCCTTCCATCAGGGCTCGTTTCATTTCCCCCACCAATGCTTTCATCCTCTTCTCCTCGTCCGTCTTCTTCATCATCGCCAACCAGCCATATTCCTCACTCCATCGTCGTGCTTCCTCGTGCTCATGCACCTCGTCCACATCCATCGTTTCCCCCACGTCGGTACGAGCTAATAGCGCATAGTTCCCTTCCTGCTCGTCGTAATCGACCACCACAGCCGACAGCGTCTTCGTTGCCGACCTGTCACAATACGAACTCACCACATGGCACAGTTCATTACTCACATACCCCACAAACTCCGTGTCGATAATCGCCATCGTCGCCTCAGGGTTCTTCTCGTTATCACAGTCGTGCGACAGCGTCACGCGCTTTCCCAAAGCTGTGCGTACCTTTTCGCCCAACTCATTGCCTCCCCAAGCATGATAAGGGAGTCCCACAATCTTAAAATCAATCTGATACATGTTATCCTGGTACTAATAGATAAGTTAAAAATTAAAAGTTAAAAGTTAAAAATTAAAAGACCTCGTCTTCGTTATCGTTATCGTCTTCGTTATCGTTATCGTCTTCGTCATAAAATAGGCACTGCAAAGATACACATTCTTCCCCAATACATCAAATCCTATCCCTCATTTTTCTTCATTCAACCTTAACTCTAACCTTAACCTTAACTTTCCATCCAGACGGCAGTTATCGTTATGGTTATGGTTATCGTTGACTCACTTTTAATTGTTTTCTACGGAGTTTTGGAGTATTAGGGTTTCATAGCCTCCTAAAGAACCTTCAGCTCGGCGTAGCCAAATGTACTAAATGGATAAAAATTCGTGATAAATTCGTGGCAATTGGTGATAAAAATAAAAACATGAATTACCATATAATTACCCATGAATTTTAGTCTATTTAGTTCTTTTCTACGGAGTTTAGGAGTCTTGGAGTTTCATTTAAATTTTTCATTTTTAATTTTTCACTTTTCACTTTTCACTTTTAACTAAAATAGCAGGGCACTTACGCACCCTGCCACCTTTTATATATAATGAGTCTCAATTTTACCACTGATACTGACCGAAGCCCTTCTCGTCCTCTTCGTGACGCTCCTTGCTATCTACAGGCACCTGAGGGTTTGCAGGAGTGTCCGATGTATTCAGCTGGCAAAGAGTCAGCGAAGGAACTCTCACAATCGTCTGTGGAATCAAATATACTTTCTTCATTTGTCTTAATTGTTGTTTATGTTATAAAAAATGATTACTTCACGATGACCTTGCGAGTGGTGCCATCAGCCATCTTCAGGATGTTCACGCCCTTCTCCATGCGGTTCAGCTTCACACCATCAACACTGTAGATACCTTCGTATGCACCGCTGGTCAGAACGTCGAGCGTGTTGATAGCAGTTGCTTCGTCAACACCCAAGTAGAATGCCTTCACATTTCCAGCAACGTCAGTAGGCACAGTGAGGTATGCACGGTATGGAGTGTTAATCGTAAATTCACCCTCTACTTTGTAGAATGCCTGCTTTTCATTCTGAGTCTGGAGAACATAACTGCCTTCAGGTACAGTCGTCGCAGCAAACACACCTGTAAGATAACCTTCTGTGTAAGTATCTTCCTCGTGTTTGTCAACACCTGTCTGCTTGATGCTAATAGCCTCAGTTGCTCCATCTCCATCGTTGCCAAGGATATAAGGAGTGTTGGCTTTCAATTCAGTTACAGGAGTGAGAGCGAGAGCATTGCCATTCACAGCCTTGCAAGAATAGAATGTAATGCCTTCTATAGCCTTTGGAGCAAATGGATAGATGCGAGTTGCATACTTGCCAACAGCAAGAGTTGTATTCTCGTCGATAGTGATTGGACTTTGTCCCACCCTTTTGTAAAGCTGAACAGGCTGCATTGTGGCATTACTTGCATAGCATGAGAATATTTGAGGGTTAAACATGATTGTGTTTCGACCTTCCCTCTGGAATGTAATCGTTGCATCTCCATCATCATCAATCGATATTACAGCTTTTGCTTCATCGTTTTTTTCAGATTTCGTTCTCAACTGATTACTACTTTTTGAAGCTGCATATATATATCCATCGCCAGTGTTGAAATACCAACCATCAGAACCACCCTCAAGAGTGAATATCTGAGTGTCTTCACCAATCGTAGCAGTGCCATTATCTAAAATTATTTCTGCTGCTCCTCTATTATTGCTGTTTTGAGTAGTGCTCATGGCCTTAGAGTTCTCCTCATTAACAATGATATAATCACCTCCTTCAAAAAGACCATCTGTCGAGGTCACCTTTTCGAATTTTAATTCTACAATTTCCTTCACTTTGCATGACACTGTCACATTGCTTTCTGGCATGGTAAATGACCATACAGGATCTATGTTCTCGTCATAAACTGGCTCCTTGGTAACTGTTACGTTTACATTGTTTCCATCGGTCACAGTGACGCTCTTTGCCTCATAGTTATTGTTAGCATGAACAGCAATATACACCTTTGTTTTAGACAGTACTTCATCTCCGTTGTTAATCCAAATAAAATCATTTACATCATTATAATAGAACGCCTTAATAGTTGCATTGTTATTAGGTGTGATGGTCATAGTATAAGGCTGTGGTGCCACATATTTTGTAAGACTGATATTGCCCAATCCTACATTGCCAGATACATTATTTGTGTAAATCCATTTGATGTATCGAACATTCTCGTTCAAGTTTTTGAATACCTCTGATGATTGTGTATTACCTAAATCAGTATAAGTTTTCAAGTCTGTGTAAGTATTACCATCTACCGAAGTTTGAACTTTGAATGTACCACCAGAAAAGCTATAGCCCTTGATGTCAAAGCTCAAGTCACCAGGCGCCTCATCAAATTGAAGCAACACCCAGTCGCCAGTAGAATCGAATTTCAGCTTAGGAGAAATGGCATAGTCTTTATCAAGGCCTTCTTGTGTGAGGCCATCTGTTCCTTCTATGTCAGCACGACCACCATCGAATGCAAATGGAAGGGCAGCAATGGAAGGAGCTACGTAGGCAGCTTGAGTGACAGTGATTAACTCTGAATAGAGTTCATTCATTTCTTCATCCATACCATATACCTTGAAATAGGCAGAACGTGCTTCACCAGCGTTTTCTTCAATTATATAATTAATATTGCCAGTGTTTTCATCGATTTCAACATAAAGCCAATCACCACCTTCTGTTTCTGTTGTACCATCTGATTCATAGAATTTAATCTCAAATGATTCTGGCTCGAAATATTTACGATTCACTTCTATAGTGCCATCTCCTCCCTCTGCTGATACATTAATAGCATTTGTGCTTAACGTAATGGAAGGTAATTGGCTAACCTCTACATCTGTTGGATTTACAATTTGAACAGCATTATAGCATCCCACATTACCAGTAAGAGTGATGACATCACCCACACCAAAGGTGACATTTGAAGAAATACCACGAACAACAATGGTGTTATTACCTTGAGCAATAGTAGTGTTCTGACCATCTTTAGCATTCACAGTAGCATTCTCAATTTTCACAAGCACACCTTGGAGTTCATTGTTTCCTGCATAGTCCGTGTTGATCTCGGCGATTGTCTTTACTGTAGGACTAATCGAATTGCCAGAGGAAACCACCGTACAAGTAGGATTCATTATTTCCAGTAATCCGTTGTAAGTAGTCAGCGTTCCTTGAACAGTAATTTCATTGCCAACAACAAGATTTGCATTACCATAAACACAAATAGCTGCTGTAGCATCTTGAATATATGCATTTGTTCCAACGCAGCTGGTTACAACACCCGAAGTGTAAACAGAACCTGTTCCTAGAGCGCGTGCTTCTGCAATAGTTATAAGAGTAGCTTCTCCATCATCTTCAAAAGTGACTGTTACCGACTGCAAACGAATGTGGCCTTTTGTTTTGACATCTAATTGCACAGATTTAGCTGAGCCTTCCCATGTCGCTGGGGAGCTTACGGTTTTATTTCCAATTTCTACTGTAGGACTATTATTTTTTGTATAGGTGAAAACTACTTTTGTCATTATTTTCTCTGAAGAAACCACTACATTTCCTCCTGCATAAACTCGTACACCTTCACCTGTGTTATAATATTTAGGTGCTGCAGTTGATGTTCCTTTGTTATAAGTGATTGTAAAGTCCGTTCCTACAGTTGAAGAAACTTCCTCTCCATCTGTATAGCCTTGCTCAGACAAAGTAATAGTTTCTTCTGCCCACGCACCCGTGCTAACTATCATTGCCAATAGCGTGACGAGCCATCTTAGGTTTTGCGTAATTCTTTTCATTGTCATTTAGTTTTTAGTTTTGATGATTATAGTAAATAAAGATTCTCCGTACAAAAAGTGTTATATTCGGCACAAAGATACAATTTTTTTTGAACCCTATCGCCTTTTTTCAAAATAAATTGCAAATGACATGAAAATCAACACTTTCGTATGCAATCAGTGACATACGAAAAAATGAACACTCCGACTCTACATAAAAAAAAGGTGGGCAATTCGTGAAAAACTTTCAAACAGTTCTTCTGAATTGCCCACCAAACCTATGGAATAACGTAGAAGAGAACTACGTCACTTAACTTTACCACTGGTACTGACCGAAGCCCTTCTCTTCCTCTTCGTGACGCTCCTTGCTATCTACAGGCACCTGAGGGTTTGCTGGAGTGTCCGATGTACTCAGCTGGCAAAGAGTCAGCGAAGGAACTCTCACAATGGTCTCTGGAATCAAATATGATTTCTTCATTTGTCTGAATGGTTATTTATGTTATTAAAATTGATTACTTCACAATCACCTTACGAGTGGTGCCGTCAGCCATCTTCAAGATGTTCACACCCTTCTCTATGCGGTTCAGCTTCACACCGTCAACACTGTAGATGCCTTCGTATGCACCGCTGGTCAGAACCTCAAGTGTGTTGATAGCAGTTGCATCGTCAAATCCGAGTGCCTTGATTTCTGCATCGTAATCGAGGTATGCACGGTAAGGAGGTACGTTGATTGCATCAACAACCTTATAGAACGACTGCTTACCGTTCTGAGTCTGGAGAACATAACCAGATGTGATGTCCATGTTTACGAATGTACCAGTGAGCAAATCTACTGTGTAAGTATCTGCTTCGTGAATGTCAACACCCATCTGAGTGATGTCAATGGCATCCGTTGTTTCGTTTCCGAGGATATAAGGAACATTAGCTACTGGTTCGTCAATTGGTTGAAGTGCAAGTGCATTACCGTTCACACCAATACAAGTATAGAATGTAACACCTTCGATAGTCTTTGGAGCAAATGGATAGATGCGGGTTGCATACTTGCCTGCAGCAAGAGTTCCTTCAACAACTGCTACCTTCCTGTAAATCTGAACTGGATCCTGATTTGTAGTTGAAGAGGCATAGCATGAGAACAAATTACTACTTGAATTATAGAATATGGTGTTGCGAGTATTACTTCCTTTGAAAGTAATTGTAGCGTTACCGTTTGAAATGCTTATAGTAGCTTTTGCATTGTTATCTGCTGTTGCTTCTGTTTTCATGTAATTATTTGAACTGCTTGCAGCATAAAGATAACCATTTCCTGTATTGAAAAGCCATTTGTCGCTTGAAGCTTCCAAGGTCAAAGCCTGAACATTATCACCTGTCTCATTGATTGTTATCTCAACAAGAGTATTTTCAGCATTCCAAGTAGCATTAGCTAAAGAAATCTCATCACGATTGTTTGTTTTTTGATTTGTACTTAATGCAACATTAGCGTCTGTGTTAACAATGATGATTTCATCGCCTTCTGCAAGTGTTGAAGCGTCTGTTACTAATGCATAGTACCCATTGGCTTTCTTGTAAGTTCCTGTTACGTTGATAGTATAAGTTTTGCTTGCACCATTGTAAATATCGGTGGCAGCAAAAGTAGCAGTGATTTGTGCTGAACCCTTACCAACGATTGTCACGTCACCTGTTGTAGCATCAACAGTTGCAACACTGGTTTTATTACTTGCATAAGTGACAGTCAAACCCTCTGGAACACCAGTTAAAGTTGGCTCTTCAAAAGAATCCTTGTCATCAAAATCTATATTGAATGATGTCTCAGAGAAAGACAATGTCACATCTTGCTTGCTGACGGTCAGTGTATAGCTAACAGTCTTAGCATCGTATGTGTCGTCACCAACAAACACAGCTGAAATGGTAGTTGTTCCTGCACCAACAAGAGTGATTGCACCATTATTACCGATAGTTGCAACGGTTGGAGCACTTGAATTGTAAGTAACAGGTAAATTATAAGGGTTGGACAACGTTGGAGCATTATTAAAATTGTTGCCCATAGTGGCAGAAGCCTCACTTGCGCTCCATGCTATTTGGGAATTCTGCTTTCCAGAAGCAGAAGTATACGTATATGAAATATAATAGCACTTCACGCCTCTTGATATACCTGTCACAGTTACAGTGAGAACCTTACCAGTCTCCGATGTAGTTGAACTAACAGTAACATCATTCGAGCCATTTAAGCTTCCTGTACCTACAGTTGTGTTACCGACTTTCAGAGTGACTGTTCCTGCTGTTCCACTGAAACCTCCGAACTTTGCGGAAAAAGAAGTAAAGGTCACATCATCTGTTAACGTAGTAGTAAAAGTAATACTGGTGGCTGGTTCAGTAGATTTTCCAACTTGACTATAATTCGTATTTTGAGTATAAGAAGTTGTACCAGTAGAAGTAATGGTCCAAGTATTACCTTTATCATCATCACCTGTAACAGAGGCTTTTGTTATCTTTGTTCCGTTATTACCAAAGATAATGGTACCAGTTTCTTGTGCCCACGCGCCCGTGCAAACTATCATAGCCAATAGCGTGACGAGCCATCTTAAGTTTTGAGTAATTTTTTTCATTGTAATTAAGTTTTTAAAGAATATAAATTAGTTTTAGATAATAAGCAGTAGATCCAAAAGCTTTTCTATAAATAGAAAAACCTTGCAAAGTTACAACATTTTTTTGTATCCCGTCCCTCTTTTCCTCAAAAAAAGTCATCAACCCCATAAAAATAATGAAGAAAACAACGATAACCATAACGATAACGATAACTGCCGTTCGGATGGAAAGTTAAGGTTAAGGTTAGGGTTAAGGTTGAATGAAAAAAGAAACTCCAATACTCCTTACCTCCGTAGAAAAACAAATAATCTCCTAAAGAAACTGACCAAATTAACTAAATTTTCTTTTTTGTCTATTTAGTACATTTCTTTAGGAGGCTAATAAACTCCTATACTCCGTAGAATTGCCGAAGGTTCGGCATCGAATCGGCGAGCCTTCGGCGTTGCACCAGCGAAGGTTCGGCGTTACGATAACGAAGGCTCAGCGTTTTAGTACAATCGAAGAAATGATTTAGTAGAATCGAAGGACCGATTGGCTTTTGTCGAAGGTTCGTGTTAAAATAATAACATGAATTACCATCTAATTAACTTTTAACCTTAACCCTAACCTTAACCTTAACTTTCCATCCGGACGGCAGTTATCGTTATGGTTATCGTTGACTCGCTTTTAATTGTTTTCTACGGAGTTTAGGAGTCTTGGAGTTTCATAGCCTCCTAAAGAAATGTACTAAATGGACAAAAAAAATCGTGATAAATTCGTGGCAATTGGTGTTAAAAATAAAAACATGAATTACCATATAATTACCCATGAATTTTAGTCTATTTAGTTCTTTTCTACGGAGTTTAGGAGTCTTGGAGTTTCATTTTTCATTACTCATTCTACTCCCCTCGCCCTTTGGAGAGGGGCTGGGGGTGAGGCTTTCAAAAAAAAGCAGGGCACTTACGCACCCTGCTGCCTTAATTATATATAAAGAACCTGCTCTAAATCACCAGAGGCCATTCTCGTTCCAGCCTTCAGCTTCAGCGTCATCACGCTCCTTCGTAAGCTGGCCACCACCAATTTCATCATGAATGTCTAATGGAGATTGCTGCATTATGCTTGCCAATGATATCTGACGCATTTTCATTTCTGGAGCTTCGTATCTTTTCATGATTTTCATGTCTGTTTTTTTATGATTAATAAATAAATTCTTCAAGTGATTACTTCATCATCACCTTTTTGCCGTTCACAATGTACATATTGCCCTTCACTGGAGCAGATACACGTTGGCCAGCGAGGTTGTAGATGACTGCATCCTTCATGAAAGCATTCATTTCGATGCCCTGAATAGCTGTTGTGGAATTGCCAAAGGCGTAGAAGCTCTTCACGTTTACTTCACCTTCATTGCGCAATGCAAGATAAGCCTTGTGAGCACCACTTTCGAAGGCTTCTCCATTTTCTTCCATCCAGTAGAAACCAATACTGTTTTCATCCCCAGATGCATTAAGGCTTAAAGCATAGAAAATATCTCCACCTTCAGTTAAATGAGTCGTATCAAAGCCCCTCAGCATATTGTCGCTACTCTTGGTTGGATTTTCGGACGAAACTTCAAATATAGCATCACCACCTCCCTGCTTGTAAATGACAACGGCCTCATCTGCTGGAATCACTTCTCCTTCGGAGTATATAGTAGAGTAAGCAGCTCCACCCTCAGTAACGGTGTAAGTATAAGCCTCAACTCCTGCTGGAACAACCAATGCACGGTCGGAATAGTACAATGTAGCATAGCCGATAGTACCAATGTTCAAAGTGACAGGAGGTGAAACTACATCACCAGTCTTAACAATGAAGAGGTAGTCGATGCTTTTTGGAGAATTACCTCCATTACCAGCTTTAGGGACAATGATTTCTGTCTCTTCTGTCAGAACAAATTCTTCACCTACTGTATGAACAGGATTTCCTGATGTGGTAATAGTCAGTACGATGTTTTCACCTGCTTTCACAGTGAAAGTTGTTCCCTCATTACCGTATGTCGCTCCTGCAACTTTGTATTTGCCTGCAGGAAGTGTAGTGATGAGAGCATCGCTTGCTGCATAACCGCCAGCACGATTTGAAGCTCGGATGTCTGTGTTTCCACCAGTCACTGTAGTCAATGTACTGATGTTTTCAGCTTCTTCACAGAATACAACTCCCGTCGTACCTTCTGGAGTATAAGTAACGGTTACAGTTTCACCGTCTGCTTGAGGTGTGAAGCTTTTGCCCCACCAAGGATTAGAGTATTGTCTTGCTGTAGTATATAGTACACCATCTACTGCGATAAATTGAGAATAGCCATAGTTGGCAGTTTCACCTTCATAAACAGTACCTGTAGATAGAGTGCTCAATATATTTCCTTCACCATCGACAGCAACAACATTATAAGTTATCAACGATTTTGCATCCATTGTAAAAGAAACAGAAGGATTATCACCATTCACTTTGAAAGAGCCATTATAATCATAATAGCCAGATAAAGTAGCAGTGTAGTAATAAGTTGTATTATTTCTCAGCGCACCATTTGTAATAGGTTCTGTTCTATCTTCATCCTTGAAAATAGCTATTGTTGGTGTGAGACCTGTTGTTTCTGAAAAAGTTGCTGTATATAAAGTTTCAGCAACAGTAGTAATTACCAATGTTGGTTTATGTTCAGAAATTTTTCCATAAAGATCTGCACCTGCTGCATTGTTAGTCCATTCGAATATTATATAACTCTGAGTTGCGGCTATTGTCTGAACAGCTGAAGTTACATCCGTTTCAACAGACGAATTATCGTTGGCAGAATAAAGTCGTACGTTTGTGAAGTAAGTAGCACTACCAGTTAAATTCAAATTTGTAGTTGAAGTCAGAGACTCATAATCTATTTCTACTCCTGAGTTTACATAATAAATATTATTATCACGTGTATTAGTATTTCCACCAATTTTTGTTCCCCATGTTAATTTAGCAGATGCTATAGAATGACCAGAAGGAATAGTAAAAGAGAACTGAGCATAAGCCCAACCACCCCATGCAGCTGCCTTGGTGTTGTTGTAATGTTCTTTTTCCTGGTCAACGGTTGTTGTAATATTATTGGAACCGTCTCTTGATGAACTGGCAGTATGATCCAATGTAGCATTGATAGTATCTGCCCATGCACTTCCGCACAATCCTGCTAAGAGGGTGAGGAGCGCTAATTTTTTTGTAAAATGTTTCATGATTTTAAAATTTGATAGTTAAAAATTTGAATATTAGTTTTTTTATCTCGTTTAGGGATAGGTGTGGTGGGTTTGTGAAAAGACGGAATGGTTTGTTTTTTACGAATCCATCGGGGAATTCATCCTTTTACACCTATAATTTCCGCTGCAAATTTAACGCTTTTTTTATATAGGTAATTAACAAATTCGTACTTTTTTAATGAAAATCGTTCACGGTGGAAAAAATTTCCTAAAGAAACAATGGGTCTCCTAAAGAAATAAACCAAATATACTATATTTTCTTTTGTCTATTTAGTACGTTTCTTTAGGAGGCTATAAAACTCCAATACTCCAAAACTCCGTAGAAACAGACTAAATAGACAAAAATTTATGGGAAATTATATGGTAATTCATGTTTTATTTTTAACACCAATTGCCACGAATTTATCATGAATTTTTTCAAATGAAAGCCTCCTGAAGAACCTTCAGCTCGGCGTAGCCAAATAGACTAAATTTACTAAATAATTTCTCTTTTGTCTATTTAGTACGTTTCTTTAGGAGATATTTAAGAGGCTATTGTTCAAATTTGAGTCATTTATTGACAAAAGTTCTTGGTTTACCTTATTTATATAAAGTTTTTTACACGAAGAATGTCGGTTTTAATAATTTTGTCTTAACTTTGCACCTTTGGAACTATGGATTATCCGTGGATTTCCTACAAGATGGTTCAAAAGTATTTTCACTCGATTATTATTTACAATCAACTTAAATATTAACTAATTATTTTTCAACATGAAAAGAAAAAGATTACTTACTTTGGCTACAGCCATGATTATGGCAAGTAGCTTGTGGGCTCAAACCGATGTAACGGAAAGTTATATTGGTGATGTTACATGGATTGTGAATGGTGGTGGTCATAACCATACTTCAAGCAACCATAAGGAGTCTGACGGTATTGGATGGTGGAATAATCAAAATCTCCCATCTGGATGGCACGCATTTGCAGCACCAAATGCTGATGGTGGTATTGGCGAAAGCTGGTCTCCAGGTTTCGGTAGTAGCGGTGTGATGATGGGACGTACGGTGGTGCTTCCTGCAGGTAATTACACTCTAAGCTTTGAGGCATTTGCATGTAACGCCACCAACTCTGCTGATCCAAATACCCTTCCTCAAGCAGGCGATGCTGTTGCATTCTTGACAGGTGAAACCGACGTTGACATTACCAATATAGCAGCAGCTGGTGATGCCAACTTCCATAATGTCTCTTTCACCTTGGATGTGACGACCGCGAACACGGCATACGAGTTTGGTATCAAAAAGCTTACTGATGATAGCAAGATTGATTGGTGCCAGATTAGGAACGTGAAGCTTACTCTTAATTCAACAAATATTTTCGCTGTGCCAAACAATAGTGTCGATCCGTTTACATATAGCGGTACCCAAGGTTGGCATACCAACTTCTGGTCAACAGAAGGTCAGAGAGATGGTTCTCGCTTCCAGGTGCGATTCCATGAGTTGTGGGTAGCAAGTGGTGGTAAATTAGAAGATGCTACCATCACAGGCTCTTACACTCCAACAGAAACAGGTGTCTATAAAGTCAGTGCATGGGTACGTGCCATGAATGAGGGTGGTGGTGCTGTGACGGGAGTAAAGATCTTTGTGGGTGATGCAGAAAGTGACGCATGCTCTGGCGCACCAGTCAATGGCGGAAAGGGACGCCTTGGCACTTATACAGCTATGGCTGATGGTGTGGCAGGAACTCCAATTGAATATGGCTTCAAGATTGAAAATGCTGAAATCAACTGGTTGTCTTTCAAAAATGTGACTATTACATATCTTGGTGAAATGCCTGAGGATGAAATCAATGCACTTTTAGCAGAAGTTCCTTCTGGCAAAATGAATGCTGAGGTTGAGACTGCACTGAACACAGCTGTCGCTAATTTCCAAAATACGGCTTCTGTAGCAAACTACAATGCATTGACTTCTGCAATCATTGATGCCAAAGCATCCATTGAAATATATACTGAAATAGCTGGTTATAACGCTTTGGCTGCAACTCTATCTGCAGAAGCACAAGTATTATATGCTGATGTACTTACTTCATACAATGAGGGCACAGCTACAGAAGTTGCTCCTGCGAAAGCTGCTTATGAAGCTGCTTTAGCATACGAAGCATTGCTGGCAGAGAGACCAAAGGCAATAGCACTGGGTATGGATGAAACCACTGTAAATTCATACACAAATGTTCAAGATTTGAAGGTGGCTGAATACAATTTTGTGACTACAGAATATGGATATGGTGTTGAACTCGGTACTTGGCAAGAAGAAGGCCCAACGGGTTCTTTGACAGAACAGCATTGGAGTGGTGAGCCACGCCCTTATTTGGAGCAATCGGGTGCAGCATGGAATAGTAGCGGTTGGGAAATTAAATACTACCAGGATTTATTACTTCCTGCAGGTAAATATGTATTCAAGGTGGCTGGTCGTCAAGCAAGCAGTGATAATGTAAGTTTGAGCCTGACTGTGAAGAATGGAGAAACTGTGCTTGGTACTGTTTCTGACTTCCCTCGTGGTGACACAGGTCGTGGTATTGACAAAAGTGGTGCTACTAACTTCTCTCCTGAAGGTAGTTACGCCAACAATAATGCTGGACGCGGCTTCGAATGGCGCTATGTGCAGTTTACACTTACTGAAGCTGCTACAGTGAATGTGGCTGTTGAAGCAAAAGCTACTGCTGAACACATGTGGGTAAGTTTCTGTGACGCTACAGTTCTTACTGACAATGCAGACATCATCGCAAATGTTCCAGGTACTCTTGGAGTTGGTAAGTTTGCTACTCGTATCTTCCCATTTAAGCCAGAGAAAAAAGATGGTGTTAGGTTCTACTCTTGCGAAACTAAGGAAGGAAATGCGCTTGCTCTGACAGAAGTCTCTGCTCCTGAAGCAAACACTCCATATATCCTTGAGAATGCTTCTGAAGCAGAAATTGACATCACTCAGAAGGGTTTTGACTTCCACGTAGATGCAGAATATACAGTAGGTTTGCTCACAGGTGTGTTTGCTGAAAATACTATTACTTCTGGTTATGTTCTCCAGACTCAGAATGATAAGCAGGCATTCTACAAGGTTGTTGATCCAATAACAGTTCCTGCATATCGTGCATATCTCAATACGACAGGAGAGGTAAAGGCATTCTACCTTGGTGGTGATGCAACTGCTATCAACACGCTTGAAGTTCTGACCAGTGGTGCTTACGAAGGCATCTACAGTGTTGACGGTGTGAAGCTGAACCGCATCGAGAAGGGTGTGAACATCCTGAAGATGGCTGACGGTACGACTCGCAAGGTCATCGTGAAGTAATCGATTATTATTAACTTATCAAATAGAATAATGAAAACAATGAAAAAAGTATATTTGATTCCAGAGACGCTTGTGAGAGTTCCTTCACTGACTCTTTGCCAGTTGAATACATCGGACACTCCTGCAGACCCTACTAAGCCAGCGGAGAGCAAGGAACGTTACGAAGAGGACGAAAAGGGCTTTGGTCAGTACCAGTGGTAAAAGACTGAAATCTCCTAAAGAAACAGACAAAATTTACTAAATTCTTTTTATAATTTAAGGTGGCAGGGTGCTTTTGTACCCTGCTATTTTTGTCTCGTTTTGTGATAATAGGAAATGAAATTCTATTTGTTTGGATTGTTTTTTTTATGATAAAGTGTCAAAACGAAAAAAAAGTTTTATATTTGCAAACCAATATATTACAGGAAAGATTCGAAAGTAGAGAATGGGGAATTGTGAGCAATGAATTATTGATAACGAATAACCTTCCTCCCGCGATGAATCTCTCTGCATCTAATAGACATTTTTTTAACTAACAAATTTTTACATTATGAAAAGAAAAGGACTACTTTTTGCTGTGGCTTTAGTCACAGGTATGCTCGGATGGAACAACATCCAAGCACAAACGGACGTGACAAGCACGTACCTTGTTAATCCAGACTTTGAAATACTCAAAGCTGCAGATGGGACTACAGATGTCACTGTTAAAAACACTTTAAGTAATGGCCTCTTTGGATGGGAAGTACCATCAATGAGTAACTATCAAGTGGAGAGTGAAGCAAGTGGCTCTTCTTCAGGATTCGTGAATGGTGGCTCCATTACACCACAAAATGGTACGTATTATTATTTCAATCGTCAAGGTTGGGCTAATAAAAACTCTGAATTGAAAACAACTACATCTCAAGCACTGCCTGTAGGCTTATATTATGCTGAAATCTATTATAAAGCTGCAGATTATTCTAATAATAATAATGCAGGGAAAAATGGAACTACAATCGGAATCACAGTTAAAGATGCTTCTGACACCACAATTGGTACAACAGCAGCTGTAAAACGTGCCTATTCTATAGCGAATAATGGTTCAAACCCTGGTAGTGACACCTATATGAAAACTGCTCCATGGACAAAACTTGGTGTGTTCTTTAAAGTAACAGAAGAGAGTAGTGTTACGATTTCATTGGTTCAAAACATGGTGAATAGCGGTCGTTCCGACATCATTTGGGACAACCTCAAACTTTACAATATGACCGATGCAACAAATGCTGACGTAACTGGACTTGTACCTAACTATTCTTTTGAAACAGGAAATCTTAATGCTTGGTCAGCAAATTCAGCTGCAACTGGAGACACAAAAGTGGCATCAAGTGTGGGGAGCTATGGCTTCAGTAATAGTAACGGTAATTATGTTTTCAACACATGGAATGGATCGCCTGTAGATTTTTATGTTACGCAGACAATTAATAACTTGCCTCAAGGTCATTATGCTATTTCTGCAATAGTTTCCAGTGATAATGGCAAAGAAGTTACTCTTTCGTTTGGAAGCGGTAGTAATACTGTTATAACCGAGAACAAAGAAACAGGAACAACAGTTTCAATTGATGATGTTTTGATTTCCTCAGGTCAAGCTGAAATCAAAGTTTCAAGCTCATCTTGGTTTAAAGCCGATTATTTTAACTTGACATATATTAGTGGTCTTACAGAAGCTGATGATATTGCTGCTGCAAAGGGTATTCTTTATGAAAAGATAACAGAAGCTAATGGCTTAAATACTTCAAATGTAGGTGATGGAGTATTCCAAATCCCATCTTCTGAGGCATCTGACTTCATATCAATTCGCAGTTCTGCTCAAGAAGTATATGATGATGCAGAGGCAACCCTTGATGTAGTGGAATCTTCTACAGAAGCTCTTTCAGATGCTATTGCATCATACAAGAATGTAGCACTCAATCCTCCAGCTGAAGGAACAAAATACTATATAAAAGTCGCTACAAGTGGTCATGATTATTTTGACAATCCTATTTTTATAACTCCTGGATCTACAACAGCGAATAATCCTACAGGTTATGGCTTAAATGTAAAAAATGCCGCAACTTCTTACTTGGCACAAGCATTCACATTCACTTCTGCAGGTGATGCAGAGAATCCAAACGACTACTACATCAGTATTGACCTTCCTGAAGGTACTGTATATTTGACTAATGGAACGAATAACAGCAGTGCTGCAGGTTGGGCTGATTGGCAGATTCAAGGCACCACTATTAGTGATAATAAAATGGCTTTCAGAATAGTTGCTTCTACGACTGAAGGCGCTTTTAACATATATAACACAAAAACCAACTCTTCTATTGCAGCACAAGCAGGTGGAAACATCTATACAGAGGAAGGCAATGCTGATTTCACGGTTGCTGAAGCTGTTAAAGCCGAAGTAACAACAAATATTGATGCTAATAAGTTTGCAACTCGCATCTATCCTTTCGTTCCAGACGCTATTAATGGTGTTACATATTTCACTATCGAAGCTGTCAATGGTAATTCCATCACTCTCGATGAAGTTTCTGACTTGAAAGCAAACACTCCTTATATCCTTCAGGCAGGTGATGAAAACGTAAATGCAAGTCAATCAGATTTTGGAATGGCAGGAACAGAACCTTATACAGCAGGTTATCTTACTGGTGTGTTTGCTGAAACAACTGTACCTGAAGGTAGTTATGTTCTCCAGACTCTGAATGGCAAGCAGGCATTCTACAAGGTAGAAGGTGAATTTACGATTAACACTCCATACCGTGCTTACCTCACAAAGGACAGCAATGTGAAGGCATTCTACCTTGGTGGTGATGATGCAACTGCTATCAATGCACTCAATGCTCTGACCAGTGGTGCTTACGAAGGCATCTACAGTGTTGACGGTGTGAAGCTGAACCGTATCGAGAAGGGTGTGAACATCTTGAAGATGGCTGACGGTACGACTCGCAAGGTCATCGTGAAGTAATTGATTTTAAAAACTATAAAAATGACTGAAATAATGAAAAAAGTATATTTGATTCCAGAGACGCTTGTGAGAGTTCCTTCACTGACTCTTTGCCAACTGAATACATCGGACACTCCTGCAGACCCTACTAAGCCAGCGGAGAGCAAGGAGCGTTACGAAGAGGAAGAGAAGGGCTTCGGTCAGTATCAGTGGTAAAATAGAGACTCATTATATATAATAAGGTGGCAGGGTGCGAAAGTGCCCTGCCTTTTATTTAAATTAAAAGTTAAAAGTTAAAAATTAAAAGGGAGTCAACGATAACGATAACCATAACGATAACTGCCGTCCGGATGGAAAGTTAAGGTTATGGTTAGAGTTAAGGTTGAATGAAGAAAAGGGAGTCAACGATAACGATAACCATAACGATAACTGCCGTCCAGACGTAAAATTAAAAGTTAAAAGTTAAAAGTGAAAAATGAAACTCCAATACTCCTAAACTCCGTAGATAAATTGAAGAATGGGATTAATGGGCTTGATGGGAGTTTGTGGGCGTAATGGGGAAGGAGGGGAATTTAAAACAAAAAATTAAAAGTTAAAAATTAAAAATGAATCAGGGATTTAAAGGATTAAAAAAGATTTTTATAGTGAAAAGTTAAAAAAGAATACTCCAATACTCCGAAACTCCGTAGAATAAATGAAGAATGAAGAATGAAAAATGAAAAAAAAGTGTTACCTTTGTGAGGATTTGTTTACGAAAGGAATAAGATAGGTTCTAAAATAAGAGAACGATGCAGATAGAATTGATTGGACCAAAGAGGGTGGAGGGATGTGTGACACTGCCCGCTTCGAAGAGTATCAGTAATCGTGTGCTGGTGATGAACCAGTTGGCGGGTACTAAACATGGTGTGCCTCGGAATGTGTCGGATTGTGACGACACACGAGTGATGCTGCGGTGGCTGAAGGAACAACCTGCAGTGGTAGATATCGGAGCGGCAGGAACAGCTATGCGTTTCTCATCAGCACTCTTGGCTGTGACTGAAGGAGAGCGAGTCATCACAGGTACGGAACGCATGAAGAACCGTCCGATTGGGGTGCTGGTGGATGCACTCCGAACATTGGGTGCAGAGGTTGAGTATGTGGAGAAGGACGGTTTTCCTCCGCTACATATCAAGGGACGAAGCGACTTGGAAGGCGGTGAGTTGTCATTGCCGGGGAATGTGAGTTCGCAATATATCTCTGCCTTGCTGATGATTGCTCCAAAATTGAAACAGGGACTGAAATTGACACTGACGGGAACGGTGATTTCCCGACCATATATCAACCTCACCATGCAACTGATGCGTGAATTTGGCGCAGAAGTGGAGTGGGTGAGCGAGAATGAAATCGCGGTGGGCACGAAGCGTTATGTGGCTCGTGACTACTACGTGGAGAACGATTGGAGTGCTGCAAGCTACTGGTATGAGATGGTGGCACTGTCGGAGGAAGGTGCTGAAGTGGTGCTGCCAGGACTCTATCAGGAGAGTTATCAGGGCGATGCAAAGGTGGCTGAGATATTCGAAAAACTATCGGTGAAATCGACGTTTTTTGAAAAAGATGGGGTGCCTTGTGTTCGTCTTAAGAAGATTGGTCAGGCATGTGAGCGTTTAGACTATGACTTCGTGAACCAGCCCGACTTAGCACAAACCTTCGTGGTGACGTGTTGCCTGATGGGTGTACCTTTTCACTTCACGGGTTTGCAGAGCCTGAAAATCAAGGAAACGGACAGAATCACTGCATTGCGGCAAGAACTGAGAAAGTTAGGTTTCGAAGTGCAGGAGGCGAACGACTCGGAGCTTTTCTGGGATGGATCCCGTGGAAACGCACTGGATACGGAACCGATTGATACATACGAGGACCACCGCATGGCGATGTGCTTTGCCCCAGCAGCAATATGCTTGGGACATTTGAGGATTCGCGAACCGCAGGTGGTGAGTAAGTCGTACCCTGGGTACTGGGAGGAGCTGCGGAAGGCGGGATTTGAGATCTCTGAGGAGTGACTTGTTTTTCTTCTCTTCGGATGATGTTTTTAAATTCTACGGAGTAATGGAGTAAAGGAGTTTTATCTACAGCGACTCCAAACCTTTCATGTTCTTCTTTAAAAATCTACGGAGTAATGGAGTAAAGGAGTTTTTTCACCCAATAACCTCCAAATCTCCTATACTCCGTAGAGATAAAGTAGAGATAATAGAGATAAAATCTATATAGTAAAATGATTTCAAGAGATTATACATTCAAACTACTGCATTGTGCTTATGAAGTGTTTAATGAGTTAGGGCCCGGACTGCTCGAAAACATTTATGAAGAGGCGTTGACAAAGGAACTTGTTATGAATGGATTTCAAGTGGATAGGCAAGTACAAGTGCCTGTGATATATAAAGGAGAACAGCTTTGCAATGACTTGCGGCTGGATTTGCTGGTGGATGGTAAGATTATCTTAGAACTGAAATCGGTTCTTGACTATAAGAAATTGTTCGAGAAGCAGTTATATACTTATTTAAGATTGATGGATTGTGAACTTGGTTATGTCATAAACTTCAATGTCGAACATTTGAAGGATGGTATTCATCCAGTAGTAAACCGTTTTTCTTTTGAATCTAAATAAATTCTACGGAGGATGGGAGTAAAGGAGGTAGATGAATTAAAAATCAAAAATTAAAAATGAACCTCCAAATCTCCTATACTCCGTAGAGATTAAATATAGTTTTTAACTTTTAACTTTTAATTTTTAATTTAATATATAGGGTGTTTTATTTAGCGATAGGTTTGATTTTGTTAGGCGTGGTGGCGATGGTGGCGGGATGGTTTAGGAACCGCTCTCTTCAGAAGAAACTGGAGAGGGGGGAGATCGAGGAACTGCCAAATATCGTACAGGCGCAAGATATGGAGTGCTGCGGACAACATGAGGTGTGCGAGAAGGAGAGTCTGTTGGCTGCTATCAGTAAGGAAATAGAATATTATAACGATGAGGAATTGGACCGCTTCCAAGGCCGTAAGAGCGATGAATATACGGAGGAGGAAGTGGAGGAGTTCCGTGAGGTGCTTTATACAATGAAGGAAACGGAAGTGGCCGGATGGGTGCGCAGTTTGCAACTCAGGGCTGTGGAACTGCCTGACGAGGTGAAGGATGAAGTGGTGATGGTGGTAGGAGAACGGAGAGGAGGATAAGTGAAGGCCTCACCCCCAGCCCCTCTCCAAAGGGCGAGGGGAGTAGAATGAGGGTAATGGGGTTGATGGGGGTAATGGGTTTAATGGGATTAATGAGGTGAATGGGCAATATTTTGAAGAGATATGCGTTATATAATGGAATGACAGTCATTTGATTCGGATTTTTGATGAAGAAAGTATTGACATTGTTGGTGAGCCTGGTGGTGATGGGCTTGATGGTTTCGTGTTCTACAAAGAAGAATACGGGACTGACGCGTCGTGTGCAGGCGTTCAAGGCTCGCTATAATACTTACTTCAATGGACATGAGGCTTATAAAGAGGGTGTGCAAACACAAAGAACGGGGAATAAGGATAATTATATGGAGGTGATTCCACTCTATGTAACGGGAAATCCGAAAACGGTTGCGCTGGGTAAGGGGCAATTCGACCGTGCTGTGGAGAAATGCCAGAAGACCATCAAGCAGCATACCATTACGGCTCGTCCTGACTGGAAAAGTTCGAAGCCGAAAACGCCGAAGGACAAGATTTGGCTGAGTCAGAAGGAGTATAATCCGTTCTTGTGGAGGGCTTGGTTCCTGATGGGTGAGGCACAATTCAGGAAAGGTGAATATATGGAAGCTGCTTCCACCTTTGCCTATATCCAGCGTCTTTATTTCTCCAAACCAAATCTCATTGCTCGTGCTCGACTGTCGGAAGCCAAGTGCTATGCCGAGTTGGACTGGCTCTATGATGCCGAACGACTGGTGAACGAGACTCGGAGAGACAGTTTTCCGACGAATCTCAATGCCTTGCGTGCTTCGGTGATGGCTGACTATCAGTTGCGCCAGGGACTGTATGAGGAAGCCATCCCTAACATCCAGTTGGCAATGAAGAAGAGTCATGGCGTGGAAAAGGCACGACTCCACTTCCTGCTGGGACAACTGTATCGCGAAACAGGTCAAAACAAGTTGGCCTTCAAGGAATTCAAGAAGGTGTTCAAGAGCAATCCGCCTTACGAACTGGAGTTCAATGCACGGATACAGCAGACCGAGGTGATGTCGAAGGGACAGAGCAAGAAGATGATTGGCAAGTTGAAGGCAATGGCTCGCAACCGCAAGAATGCTGAATACTTGGACCAGGTGTATTATGCCATGGGCAACATCTATTTGGCCCAAGGCGATACACTCCATGCTCTCTATGCCTATAAGGACGGAGTGGAGAAGAGTACACGTAATGGTGTGGAAAAAGGTGTGGTGTGGCTGCATTTGGGACAGCTCTATTGGGATAGGGAAGAATTCGTTAAGGCACAGGAATGCTATTCAGGTGTGTTAGGACTGTTCGATAAGGACCGTGACGACTATAAGGACATCGACGAAAGAGCCAAGATACTGGAAGAGCTGAAACCATACGCTCAGGCTGTGGAACTGCAAGACAGCTTGCAGGAGTTGGCGAAGATGGACTCTACGGAGATGCTGAAGAAGATTGACGGACTGATTGAGGAACTGAAGAAGAAGGAACGTGAGGAAGAGCGCAAGCAGAACGAAGCTGCGGGTATCACTGCAGAAGGAAATCGTCCGAACCAACCGATGAACAACCAAATGGGTGCGAACAACAACCAGCAGCAAGGCGGTTTGTGGTACTTCTACAATCCATCGTCTGTAAATGCTGGAAAGGCGGAGTTCAAGCGGAAATGGGGCGAACGTGAGTTGGCGGACAACTGGCGGCGTAGCAACAAGACCGTTTTGGGCAGTTTCGACGAAGACATGGCTGAAGGCGATTCGCTGATGACCGACAGTGTGATGAGTGAAGGTCTTGCCAACGACTCCACCATGCTTAATCCTGACGGCACAGAACTCAGCGAAAAAGAAAAGGAACGGTTGGAGAAGCAGAAGGAATACGAAGCCGACCCTCACCGACGTGAATACTATATTAAGGACATCCCTTACACTGAGGAACAGATGGCAACATCGAACGCAGCCTTGGTGGATGGCCTTTATAATTCTGCTATCATCTATAAAGACCGAATGGAGAACTTCCCTTTGGCAGAGCGAACCTTCCAAAGAGTGCTCGTTGACTTCGAGGAATTTGAGCATTTGGATGAGTTGTACTATAACATGTTCCAGCTCTATGCCCGACAAGGGCGAGAAACGGAGGCCGAGGACTATAGGAAGCGGTTAGTAGATGGCTATCCAGAGAATGAACATGCCAAGCTGGTGGCAGACCCAAACTTCGAATTCAAAGGTCGTTATGGCAAGCAGGTGGAGGACTCACTCTATACTGCCGCCTACGAATTCTATGAGGCAGGTGACTTCGACCAGGTGATTGCTGGTAACACATACGCCGAACGCGAATATCCAAAGGGTGCCAACCGTGCTCGATTCCTCTTCATCGATGCCATGAGTAAGCTGGAGAAAGGAGACCGTGGGCAGTTTATGAATGCCATGAAGAACATCGTGCAGACCTATCCGCAGAGTACGGTGAGCGAATTGGCAGGACTCTATGTGAAGGGCTTGCAAGAAGGACGTATTCTCGCCAGTGGTAGGATGAGCTCAGGAGATATCTGGAGCCGCCGCATGGGTATGGCTTTGGCTGACTCTACGAGTGCTGACACTGTGTTCAAGGTGGATAAGAATGTGAACCATCTGTTTGTGATTGCATACGAGCATGACAGCATCGACGAGAACCAGTTGATTTTCGAAGTGGCTCGCTACAACTTCTCGAACTTCGCCATTCGCTATTTCGATTTGGAAACCCTTCGTGGCGACGGCATCGACCTCTTGGAAGTGAAGAGTTTCTTGAACTACGATGAGGCATACGTCTATATGCACAAGTTGACGAACAACGAGGAGATGTCGAAGAAGTTGGAAGGACTGAAGATGTTTATCATCTCGGAGGACAACTTGAAGGTGCTGATGAACGGCAAGAGTTTCGAGGAATACTTTAATTTCTACGACCGACATTTCGACCGCATCTCGCATTTGCAGCTGGATGAAAACATGCTCGACGAACCAACTGACCTGCCTACGCAAGAAGAGTTGGAGGACATGCAGCAACAAGGAAACGATGACGATGAAGGGCCGGAAGAAGACAACTTTATTTTCTAGGGCCTCACCCCTAACCCCTCTCCAAAGGGCGAGGGGAGTATAGTAACGATAAAAAAATAACTTGGTACATTTAGATACATTCATATTGACCTCATGTTGTGCTCATCTTTTGGGCTGTTTTAGCCCGTTTTCTCAGTCATGATGCCCGCATCACTCCTTCAAAAACGAACAAAAACATCTCCAAAATATGAGTAAATCGTACTAATTTATTTTTTTATCATTACATAATCTTAAAAACTTAAAACTTAACGATATGGCACAGGGAACATTGCTGTGGGTGGATGATGAGATTGAATTGCTTCGCCCACATATAATATTTTTAGAGAAGAAGGACTATGAGGTGGTGACTGCTACGAATGGGCAGGATGCCATCGACTTGTGTCAAGAACGAAACTTCGACTTGATTTTCTTGGATGAGAATATGCCTGGTTTGACAGGACTGGCGACATCTGCACAAGAAGGCCATCGAGACAAATCAGACGAATAGCAGCTATCAGCAGAACTTCGGGAATATCAGTATGCAAATCAATGATGCTCGCAATCTCGACGACTGGAAGGAAGTGTATAAGAAGCTGGTGTTTTGGGAGCTGGAGTTAGCTGAGACCGATAGTCCGATGAAGGAGATGATTCAGATGCAGAAGGCAGATGCCAATCAGGAATTTGCCAAGTTCATCATGAAGAACTATATCGACTGGTTGAACGACCCCGACCATCGTCCTATCATGAGTCCCGACATCTTCAAGAAGGTGATATTTCCTCTGCTCAATGTTGGCGAACAGGTGTATCTGGTGGTGTTCGACAATTTCCGCTACGACCAGTGGCGCGTGATTAGTCAGCAGTTGGCTGATGATTTCACTTTCGACGAGAACCTCTATGTGTCGATTCTCCCTACAGCCACGCAGTATGCCCGCAATTCCATCTTCGCCGGACTGATGCCTAATCAGATTGCCACGATGTTTCCAGAGTTGTGGGTGGATGAGGACGAGGAAGAAGGCAAGAACCTCAATGAGGCTCCGCTGATTCAGACACAACTCGACCGCTACCGTCGTAGCGAGAGTTTCACTTACTCGAAGTTGAATCACTCGGCAGAGACAGAGAAACTCGTCAATCAGTTCCGTCAGCTCTCCACGAAGCAGTTGAACGTGATTGTGGTGAACTTCATCGATATGCTTTCCCATGCCCGCACAGAATCCACGATGGTGCGCGAATTGGCATCCGACGAGATTGCTTATCGCAGCATCACGTCGAGCTGGTTCCGCCATTCGCCTGTGAATGAACTGTTCCATGCGCTGGCGAATACGAATGCAAAGATTGTGATTACCACCGACCACGGTTCTATCCGTGTGAACAATCCGACGAAGATTATTGGCGATAAGAATACAAACACGAATCTTCGCTATAAGTTGGGCAAGAACCTCTCGTACAATGCCAAAGACCTCTTTGTGCTGAAGAATCCGAAGAAGGCCTTCCTGCCTGCTCCAAACCTCTCGACGAGTTATGTGTTTGCCAAGGGCGACACGTTCTTCGCATATCCGAACAACTACAACTACTATGTGTCGTACTATAAGAACACTTTCCAGCATGGAGGAATCTCGATGGAGGAAATGCTGATTCCACTCGTGACACTGACAAGTAAACGAAAAAGATGATCAAGATAGATTCGATAGACAGAATACAGGAGGCAGCAAAGGAATTTGTTGCCCAGATGGGTGATAACAAGGTGTTTGCCTTCTATGGAAAGATGGGAGCGGGAAAGACCACTTTCATCAAGGCCATCTGTGAGGAACTGGGTGTGGAGGATGTTGTTAATTCTCCCACATTTGCCATTGTGAATGAATATACCGATGGGAATGGAGAACCAATATTCCATTTCGATTTCTATCGTATCAAGAAGGAAAGCGAGGCATACGACATCGGTTTTGAAGAATATGTGTATAGCGGACATCTGTGCTTCATGGAATGGCCAGAACTCATCGAGGTCCTGCTCCCAGAGGACACAGTGAAAGTTAGCATCGAGGAGTTGGAAGATGGAACAAGAACAGTGCAGACCCTTCCCCTTCCCATCCCTGATAGGGTGGGGAGTAGTTACAACTCTTAACAATGACATTAGGAAAGATGAAACGATGGTTTTTCTTGGCTTTTGCCACATGTTTTTTAACTTTGAATGCTCAGAAGACGGACGATGATGTGACGCGCTTGCTGGTCTATATGAAACATGCCATGCTGTTCAATCAATCGACCCCACAGGAAAAAGCCTACTTGCACTTCGACAATACGGGTTATTTCAAGGGAGAGACCATGCACTTCAAGGCTTACGTGGTAAGGGCAGATAACGGAAAGCCCACAACTATCAGTAAAGTGCTCTATGTGGAACTGCTCAATCCGAGTGGTGACGTGGTGGAAACACGCAAGCTCTACATTCAGAATGGAGAGTCGGAAGGCGACATCAAGTTGGACAGTCTTTTCGGCACCGGATTCTATGAGGTGCGTGCCTTCACCCGATACATGATGAATTGGGGAGGAAATGGCGTGTTCTCACGCGTCTTTCCTATCTTCAAGAAACCAGCTCATGAAGGTGCTTACGACAATCCACAGATAGACGATTTGAGCTATACGCATCGCTTGCCTAATGGACGCGAGAATGCCAGTGTAGAGAATGTGAAACAGAAGAAGACGGCTACCAACAAGGGCTATACCCTCCATTTCTATCCCGAAGGAGGCGACTTGGTGATAGGACTACAGAGCCGTGTGGCATTCAGTGTGACTGACAAGGAAGGAAAACACGTTGCCGTGAAAGGCTTGATTTTGGATTCCTCAGGCGAGACTTTGGCCATCACGCAGAGTGGTGAAGACGGACGAGGCATGTTTGTGGTTCGTCCCGACGGCAAGCCATTGACATTCGTTGTGACCGATGATAAGGGTAAGAAGCATGAATATCCGTTGCCACAGGCCAAGACAGATGGTTGTGTGCTCCAAATGAATGCTGTGGGTCATCCCAATACTGCTGACGATGAGTTGACAGCCACTATCCAGTCCTCACCATCCATGCAGGGCCGGCTTCTGGGCTATACCATCATTAATGGTGGAGCCGTAGTGCAGTGTGACACGATGAAGGCCGAGGATGTGTTGAAAGTGGAGTTCGACCGCAGCAAGATGAGAGAGGGTGTGAACCAGTTGACCATTTTCGATTCTGATGGACGTATTCAAGCCGACCGTCTTTTCTTCATCATTCCGAAAAGTTCTGTGGCTGACAGCATCAAGGTGTCTGTACCCGAATCGTCCCTTCGTCCTTGTGGGCGTGTGAGCCTCACATTGACGGCAGAGCCGAATTCATCGGTAAGTTTTGCTGCTATGGATGCTGCTACACTGACGAACGGTAAGGTGGGTAATGCCTTGACCTGGATGCTTTTGAGCAGTGAGGTGAAAGGCTATATTGAGAACCCCGACTATTATTTTGAGAAAGACGACCAGGAACACCGTGAGGCAGCCGATATGCTGATGATGGTGCAGGGTTGGCGACGCTACAACTGGAAATTGCACTCGGGACAGATGAAATTCGAAGAATTGGAGGGCAATCTTGGCCGAATCCAACCTATCGAGGACAAGCTTTACCTCTTTGGTAAACTGAAGCCCGACACAAACAAATGGCGCAAGAAGCATCCTGTGGCTGGTGTGGATCTGAAAGCAGTCCTTTTCAATCAAAAGGGAGAGCATTATCAGGGAAGTACCGTGACTGACAGTGTGGGTGGCTATGCCTTCGAGATGCCGAACTTGAAAGGTGAGTGGAACATGTATATCCAGACGAAATGGGACGACAAGAATGCCGCTTACGTAGTGGCAGTCGATCGCCATTTCTCGCCAGTAGGCAAAACTCTCTCGCCTTACGAAACGGAGATGATTCCGCTGCCCGAGGCATTCATCAAACTGAAACGGAAGGATGATGTGCAGGAAACGGAAGTGGAAGGAAAATTGAAAATGTCGGGAACGGGCAAGAATGTCAGCTATGTGTTGCCAACGGTGAAGGTGAAGAAGCGTTATTTCACGGATAGTTCCCAATTGCCTTGGTATGACGAGAAAACAGGTGCGAGGAAATCCACCGTCTATTATAATATAGATGAGGCTACGGACCGCATTGCCGATGAAGGCGAACTAATGCCAACACTCTATGAATGGCTGAAGAACAAGAATGAATTCTTCGGGGGTACCGACGCATTGGACGATAAGTGGATGACGAACGAAGAAACGGGTGAGTTGACGGATGTCCGTAATTCGGATTCTACTCTGACAAATTATTCGTTGTTGGTATTTAAGGATGGTCTTTCATACAAGAATCGACCTATCATCTGGATTGTGAACAATACGTATTGCACTGTGACACAATACCCTGAACGCCCTACATATACAATTAGGTGGAAGAACAATGTTAGCGGTGCCACGGCAATGCCCGATTTCATCGACGAAGTGAAGAGTGTGTATATTTCAGAGGACGACGACAACTACACTCATTTTATTCAGGCCGATGAACTGTCCATCCTTCACCCTGTCACTGTCTTTGTCTATACCCATCCACAGTTCTTCAGCAAGGAGAAGGGAATCCGTCGCACTCATTTCCAGGGATTCAACGAACCCGAAGGTTTCGAAATGGAGGACTACAGTGTGATGCCAGCGATGGAGGATTTCCGTCGCACCCTCTATTGGCAGCCTTGGGTGAAGATTGACGCCAATGGTCAGGGACGCGTGGAATTCTTCAACAATTCCTCTTGCACGCAGATGTATATCTCTGCTGAGGGAATTACGCCAAGCGGAAAATTTATTGTGAACGAGTAGCGACTGATTGAAGAAATTTGCGTACATTTGCAAGACTGTTTAAAAGCAAATATATGCAAGACTTCATTCACCTACACGTACACACTCAGTACTCTATACTCGATGGTCAGGCATCCATCCCGAAGCTCGTTGACAAGGCCATTGCCAACGGCATGAAGGGCATGGCTGTCACTGACCACGGCAACATGTTTGGAATCAAGGAGTTTTTCAACTATGTCAAAAAAGTGAAAGGCAAGAACCCCGACCTTGATTTCATGCCTATTTTTGGTTGCGAGGTCTATTGTGCTCGCCGAAGTAAGGAGTTGAAAGAGGGTAAAATGGACCAGAGTGGTTATCACTTGATTCTCCTTGCCAAGAACGAAAAGGGTTATCACAATCTGATTAAAATCGTGAGCCGTGCATGGGTGGATGGATTCTATATGCGTCCACGCACTGACCATGCCGATTTGGAGAAGTACCACGAAGGACTCATCTGCTGCTCCGCCTGTTTGGCAGGCGAAGTACCTGTGTTCATCCGCAATGGACAGATGGACAAGGCAGAGGAGGCTGTGCTTTGGTTCAAGAACCTCTTTGGCGACGACTATTATCTGGAGTTGCAGCGACACGAAGTGAAAGACCCCATGCAGCGTGCCAATCGTGAGACCTTCCCCCTTCAGCAGCAGGTGAATCGTGGGTTGATAGAACTGGCGGCAAAGCTTCATGTGAAGTTGGTGTGTACGAACGATGTGCATTTCGTGGATGAGGAAAATGCAGAAGCTCACGACCGCTTGATATGTCTGAGTACAGGCAAGGACTTGGACGATCCAACTCGCATGTTGTATTCCAAGCAAGAGTGGTTCAAGACGAAGGAAGAGATGAACGATGTTTTCTCCGATGTGCCTGAGGCATTAAGCAACACTTTGGAGGTGCTGAGCAAAGTGGAGGCATACAACATCGACCATGCACCTATCATGCCAAATTTCGCCATTCCTGAGAGTTTCGGCACGGAAGAGGAATACCGTCAGCGCATTTCCGAAAAGGAACTCTTCGACGAATTCACCCAGGATGAGAACGGCAATGTGGTGATGAGCGAAGAAGAGGGACTGAAAAAGATAAAAAGACTCGGTGGATACGAGAAATTGTATCGTATCAAATTCGAGGCTGACTACTTGGCTAAGCTTTCTTACGAAGGTGCCAAGAAGCTCTATGGAGACCCTCTTCCTCAGCATGTCGCCGACCAAATCAAGTTTGAATTGCACATCATGAAGACGATGGGTTTTCCCGGCTACTTCTTGATTGTGCAGGACTATATCAATGCCGCTCGCAAGGAACTCGGTGTGTGGGTAGGTCCTGGTCGTGGTTCCGCTGCGGGTTCCACTGTGGCCTATTGCTTGGGCATCACGAAAGTCGATCCAATCAAGTACGACTTGCTGTTCGAGCGTTTCCTGAACCCCGACCGCATTTCCTTGCCCGATATCGATGTCGATTTCGATGATGATGGACGCGGAAAGGTGTTGCAGTGGGTAACGGATAAATATGGTGCTGAGAAGGTGGCACACATCATCACCTACGGTACGATGGCAACAAAACTCGCCATCAAGGATGTGGCTCGAGTACAGAAATATCCGCTCGACAAGACCAATGCCCTTTGCAAGTGCATCCCCGACCGTCTGCCTGATGGCTTGAAGATGAACCTCAAGAATGTGATAAGTGTAGTGCCGGAACTGAAAGCTGCTTCCACGTCGCCCGACCCATTGCTGAGAGACACCATCCGCTATGCGCAGATGCTCGAAAACAATGTGCGAAACACCGGTGTTCATGCCTGTGGCACTATCATCTGCCGTGACGACATCAGCGACTGGGTACCTGTTTCCACTGCCGACGATAAGGATTTTCCTGGCGAGAAACTCCGCTGCACCCAGTACGACGGACATGTGATTGAGGAAACGGGACTCATCAAGATGGACTTCCTCGGACTGAAAACCCTTTCCATCCTGAAGGAAGCGGTGGAAAACATCAAGGACAGTTTGGGAATTACCGTTGATGTGGATTTGCTCGACATCGAGGATCCAGCCACCTATCAGCTTTATTGCGATGGACGCACCATTGGCACCTTCCAGTTTGAATCGGCGGGAATGCAGAAATATCTGCGCGAACTGCAGCCTCATGTGTTCGAGGATCTCATAGCCATGAATGCCTTGTACCGTCCCGGTCCAATGGACTATATTCCCGATTTCATCGATAGAAAAATGGGTCGGAAACCTATCGAATACGATATCTCTGTGATGCAGAAATACCTGAAGGACACCTACGGCATCACGGTCTATCAGGAGCAGGTGATGTTGCTCTCGCGTTTGTTGGCGGATTTCACTCGTGGTGAGAGCGACACCTTGCGCAAGGCGATGGGTAAGAAGCAGAAGGACAAGCTGGATATGCTTAAGCCAAAATTTATTGAAGGCGGAAAGAAGAATGGTCACGACCCAGTAGTTCTGGAGAAAATTTGGGCCGACTGGGAGAAATTCGCTTCCTATGCCTTCAATAAGAGTCATGCCACATGCTATTCGTGGGTGGCCTACCAGACAGCATACCTCAAGGCACATTTTCCTGCTCAGTACATGGCAGGAAACATGAGCCGAAACCTCGATAATATCACTGAAATTCGTAAGTTGATGGACGAGTGTAAGTCGATGGGCATCAACACGCTCGGGCCTGATATCAACGAAAGTAAGTTGAAGTTTGCCGTTAACCACAATGGCGATATCCGTTTCGGTATGGCTGCTGTGAAGGGAGTAGGAAAGAGTGCTGTGCAAGCTATTCTTGATGAGCGTGAGAAGAACGGAGCATTCACCAGCCTTTTCGATTTCTTCGAACGAGTGAACCTCACTGTTTGCAACCGCAAGTCGGTGGAAAGCTTGATTTTGGCAGGCGCATTCGATGGATTCGATGCTTGTCCTCGTGAAGCTTTCTTCGCAAAACAGCCGAATTCATCGGAAACTTATGTCGAAACCCTCATTCGTTTTGGCAACAGTTTCCAGGCCGATAAGCAGCAGCAAGCCCATTCGTTGTTTGGCGATATGGGAATGGAGTTGGAAGTGGCGCACCCTGAACCGCCGAAGGAAGTGGCGATATGGAGTGACTTGGAACGTCTCAACAAGGAGCGCGATTTGGTAGGCATCTATCTCTCTGCGCATCCTCTTGATGAATATGCTGTGATTCTCAAGCATTATTGCAACACCAACATTGCCAAGGTACAAGAAAAGGATGAGTCGTTGCTCGGAATGCAAAGCGTCAAGTTCGGCGGCATCGTTTCGGGACGTAGAGTGGGTACGAGCAAGAGTGGAAACACCTTTGGTGTTGTCAAGTTGGAAGACTTCGAAAATAGCGGTGAAATCGCCCTTTTTGGACAGGAATGGCTCAAGTGGCAGCATTTCTTTGTGGAGGGCACTTCGCTCTACATAACTGCCAAATTGCTACCCCGTCGCTTCAACCCGAAAATCGTCGATTTGGTGATTATCGATATTCAGCTTCTGTCTGAGGCGAAGGAAAAGTTGATAAAGCGCATCACGATAGACGTGCCTGTTGACCAGTTGAATGTGCCGATGGTTGAGAATTTAGCAGAAATTGTGAAGGCGAATCCGGGCGATACGGAATTGTACTTCAACATCAAGGCTTCTGAAGATTTGAGCGTCAATCTTCGTTCCGTGTCGTTGCATTTGAGTGTGAATCGGCATTTGCTCGATTACATCGAATCCAACGAAGGACTTAGCTATCATTTGGAATAGAATCTTTAGGGCGTGGCGTGAGTCACGCCTTTTCTTTTTCAGAAAAAAAAGTAATTTTTTTTGTGATTTTTAAATATTTGTTCTATTTTTGCATCCGATATATTCTGTATGTCAGATAAATTCTATTGTTCAACACCATAAAAATCATTGTTTTAACAGGAATTAATCCTAACTAATCAAAAAAATCAACTAAACATTTGTTGAGGTTGCTCTTACCACTCAGACTGGGAGAGTTTTAAACGGCTTGCAGCCCCAACACGCCTACATGAATCTAACTCTAATTCACTGCGCAAACAAGCCGAATACGCAGTAACTCAGAAAATATTCTTTGTTATGAAGAAATTCTTCGCTTTATTAGCAATGATGCTGGTGGCTATTGGCATCCAGGCGCAGGATTCCGATTTCTACTATTGGAAATTCAATTTCAAGCCTGGCAATACCATCACATTCAGCGACGGATCGACCATTACAGCCAATGGAAATCCTGAGGCAAAATACAGCAGAGGAGGAACGGTTTCCTATAGTGGTTTCTCTTTCCCTTCCATTTTGCTCCCAGATGGCGATCAGAATACATTTACAGCACCTGAGGGAATGCTGGTTTCGAGAATTGCATTCTATTCCTATGTCAATGCCAATAAGGCCGACGTGGAAGGCGATTGCTATTGGAAAGAAGTTGGTGGCGTGGAATACGCTGACGCTAAGGCATCGGGTGGTGCTATGGTAGGTTTTGTCGACAATGGCAAGTACGACCTCCGCTATTTTTCTATTCCAACTCCTCAGAAGACTGTCACCTTCACTACTAAAGGTGGACAGTTTGGTGTCATTATCTTGGCAGAATACGTGAACGACGAAGGCACGGATCCTGACTTTGTGACGCTGAATTTCAACTTGATGACGAATCTTCCTGTATCGACCAACGACTCGCATGACGGCGATATCAACGAAGACCAGACATTTGGTGGTGCCAATGGCATTTCACTCACTGTTTCTCCATCGGGTGTTGCCACTCCTAATCGTCTTTGGGGTGTGAATGCAACTCTTCCTGATGGCTCTACTCTCATTGTTCCTCAGCTCCGTGTCTATGGCGGAACGATTAAACTCTCTTCCGAGCGCCGCAAGATTCTCAGTGCTCAGTTCGAAGTAACTGGCGACAAGTTTGACCTTACCCCTAACAAGGGCGAACTCACGGGTTTAACTTGGAATGGTGACGCTAAGAACATCGTTTTCACCGTTAATTCACAGACTCGCATCAGCAGCATCGCTGTATCTCTTGGCGAAGAAGCTGAGGACGATCCAGGCGACGAACCTGGTCCTGGTCCAGAGCCAGAACTTGTCTATGTGAAGTCTGATATCACCAACGTTGTGGGCATGGCTCAGTCCGACTGGGTAGGTGCATCAGGCACTTATGGTGTGAAAGTCACTTCTGCCGACGGCCGTACCAACAACATCGTTGAGCGTTATGGCTTCGCAGATGTAGGTGATGTGATGCATCAGGACATCCAAGGACTTGAGGCAGGTACTTACGAAGTCACTGTATTCGCTACTTCTTTCAATGCATGGAAGGGCGACTCTTGGTTGACTACCGAGTCTTCCGACGTTGCTTATGTTTATGCAAAGGTTGGCGACCAAATCAAGACTGTTGCCGTCGTTGCAGGCAAGCAGACTGGTTTCACAGAAGCTCCTAAATACACGATTAGCGACATCGTAGTTCCTGAAGGCGGAATCCTCACCATCGGTGAAGCACTCGGCAAGGCAAATCAGACTGAATGGCACACCATTCAGATTTATTCGCTCAAGAAGCTGACCGAAATCCATGAGGCATACGCAGCACTCACTCCTGCTGTCATGGAACTCGCAAACAAGAAGATGTCGTCTGCAAAGGCAACGGCTTTGGTTTCTGCTTATCAGGCTGCTGAGGCAGAGTTGACAGAGGACACTTACTATGCTCTCTACGATGCCGTTGCAGCTGCTCAGGCATCTGTTGCCCTCTACGAAAGCAGCAAGCCAGCCATCGATGCTATGTACGAATTGATAGCATCAACCAATGTCTATACCCAAGAGGCATACGACACTTATAAGGGGATGGCTGACGACTACAAGCTGAAGTACGACAACAACACCCTCGAAGAGGTTGTGACGAATCCATTGCTTGTCACAGGATGGCAGCACGATTCGGGCATTGCATCCAACCAGTTCCTCCTTTCTGCATGGACCATCGGTGGCGAGCAGGCTGTTGACTATATGCGCTCTCTCTACATCAACACTTGGTCTCATGAAGGTGAGAACGACGGCACCAACTTCTTGGTTCCATTCTATGAGTATTGGAACCAAGATGGCAATCCACTCAACGCTAACACCATCCAGGCCACTGTTGAGGGTCTCGACCCAGGTCGTCACTATTCTGTTGACGTTTGGACTCGTATCCGCAAGAACAGCCTCGAGGTGGAGGACAATGGAGTTACCTTCGCAGTGGGCGATGGCGAGGCAATTGCTGTCAACCCAACTAAGGCAGGTACTATCCAGCTCTTCTGCGATACCATCCAGGCTGAGGGTAGAGCAGATGCCGACGGCAAGCTGACCATCACATTCAACATCGCTGCTGACAACAACATCAGCTGGCTCAGCTTCAAGGATGTGAAGTACACCGCAGGCGAGAAGGATCCAGAGCCAGTTGAACCTAACCTCGACTTCGAGCTTGGTGCTCCTGTTGCTCAGGGCATCTGCACGTATGCCAAGGATATGGAGACCAACGGCACAACGCTGAGCCAGTTGCAGCCAGTGGAAGGTTGGGACATCGCAGTTGAGAACGGCGATGCTCGTGCTGCTGGTATCTTCGCATACGGTTCAGAAGCTACCGCATGGCTCGGTGGTGCTGGATACATTGCTCCTGCTCAAGGCCCAGAAGACACTGATGGCAAGCAGGCTCTCGGTCTCGTAGCTGTTTGGACAGGCACTGCTCAGTACACACAGAAGGTGACCCTCGAACCAGGCAACTACTCCATCACCATCCCTATCTACAATTCTGTAGGTGGCACATCAGTTCCTGCAAAGAGCTTGTTCGGTTTCATTGCCGACGATGGCACCGAGTACTTGGCTCCTGCTAAGTCTTATCCTGTCAATGTCTGGACCAACGAAATCATCAACTTCACCCTCACTGAGGAAACCTCAGGTGTCATCTCCGTGGGTTACGAATCTCAGGACGTAGGTTCAGCTGCTTCTCCTCACCTCTTCATCGACCGCGTTGATATCAAGAAGGTGAGCGACGACGAGTTGGCACGCGCTGCATTGAATGGTGCTCTCGAGGACGTTGTCATCGATGCCGACCTTGTAGGCGACGATTTGTTCCAGATTCCTACATCAGCACTCGAAACCTTCCTCTCTGCTGTGAAGAAAGCTACTGACGTTGCTAACAACACTGAACTTACGAAGGCTGACTACGAGCAGGCACTCACCGAACTCAATGCAGCTATCGAGGCTTACAACACTACTCCAGTCAACGCTCCTGAAGAAGGTGCAGAGTACATTTTCCAGCAGAAGGCTTCTGGCCTCTATCTTGCTTTCGACACTGAGAATGCCAAGGTAGTGCTGAGCGAAATTCCAGCTAATCTCTCCTTCGTAGCTGGCGAAAACGGTGGTTGGTTCCTCACCAACGGCACCGAGTACGTAGGCTTTGTAGGTTCCGACAACTGGACAATGAGCACATCCCAAGAGTACAAGTATGAGTGGGCAATTGCACCTGCTGGCGATGACTTCTATTACATCTACAAGCCAAGCAATGCAAACCACCACATCGGTACCAACGATGGCGACCTCGCTGAAGGTGCTCCTTGCTATGCCGACAAGAACAATGGCGACAACATCCTTTGGTCCATTGCAAAGGTTGTGATTCCAGAACCTCAGAAGGAATATGTTTATACCGACCTCACCGAGGATATGTTCAAGGAGTGGGACGGTGTCACTGCCGATGCACAGGTTGTCAACAACAACCCTGGACATGAATATCAGGTAGGCACTGAGGTAGGTGCTGGCGGCACTATCTACGGAAATGGTAGCGTACTCGCAAAGCTCTATGCCGACATCACCGACTACGACGTGATGGTTATCGAAGTGGCTTCGGGTACTCCACGCCTCCTCTTCAACCGCACGGAAGACAACAGTTCCGACTTCCTCGAAATCAACTCACCAGAAAGCCCATACGTCACTGTTGACGAGAATGGCAACTGGACCATCGACCTCTCTGCCATCAAGGCTGAGAGAGGCTTCGTTCACCTCAATGTCATGAAGGCTACTTGGGGCGGCGCAGCTACCGTTACTGCTATCAAGCTCGGTAAGGAGAAGGGCGACGAACCAGTTCCATCCATCATGGTGGGCGAAGAGGCTATCCCTATCGTGACTGAGATCAACGTACCTGTTGAGATGTACGAGAAGAGTCCTTACTCGGGCGACACTGCTCAGTTCGATGCTGCTGCCATCGCTGCAGCTCTCGGCATCGAGGACCTCTCTACAGCTACTCAGTACTTCCTCAACCCTGACAAGACCACCGTTCTCGCTGAGTACGGCGACGGCACCAACGACGGTTGGCGCAACGCTGAAGGCTTCGCTGCTTCTTGGGGCGAAAGTGCTAACGGATTCTGCGCTAAGATTGAGGACCCTGCAAGCGGCATCATCAATTACCTCGGCGCTCACGACGCTAACTTCGTAGAAGGCGACTCCTACACAGCTGGCTTCGCATTCGTTGCCGACGGCAAGGCTGTCATCTTGAACGCTGTTGTCAGCTTCATCAAGTTGCCAGAACTCACCATCTCCGAGAATGTTTATGACGCAACTGTTTCCTACGAGACCAACGAGCCTAATTACACACAGAAGATGGCTGTCCTCACCGACGAACAGGTAGCAGCTATCTGTGCAGAACTCGGCTTCGAGTCTCTCTCTGAGGCAACCGTTTATGCTTACAACCCAACCACACAGGAAATCCTCACCGACTTTGCTGCATTCGACGGATGGCGTAATGCTGCTGGCGACTTTGCAATGCACACTGGCGACGCTACTGTTCCTGCTTGTGTGAAGTACACCGACGGACAGACTTACAATTGCTACAACATCTCTGGTTGCGAACCTCAGACAATCGATTGCTATTGGGCTATCGCTAACAAGACCACAGCAGTCCTCGTCAAGGTGGCATTCACCTATGTTGAGCCAGCTCCAGTTCCAGTGGAGTACACTTGGTTCTACAACTTCGAAGAGGCTGACGAAAATGTGAACATCGTGGGTGGTGGCGCTATCGTTGACGATGAGACACCTAACTTCGGTAAGGTATTCGAGAATGTCAATGCAGGCGTTCGTGCTAACTACATCACGCTCCCTGACACGCTCTTCGCTCAGAGCACACTCAGCAAGGAACTCTCCATCGCATTCTGGGTAAATGCCAACGGCAACACACCTGATGCTTACACCTACGCACCATTCTTCACGGCTTACGCAAGCAACACGGAAGGCGCTGCCAACTCTTGGCCAATGCTCGCACTCCAGAGCCGCGGATTCGCACAGGTCAACTGCAACGGATGGACCGACTTCACAGCTGCTGAGAACGTAGAAGGCAAGAACAACCTCTACAACAGCAATGCTTGGGAAGCAGGCGACGCTAACTTCAACTTCGTTGAGAACTGGCTCGAGGACAACCAGTGGCACTTCTACACAGCTGTCTTCACTGCCGAAGGCCTCACCATCTATCTCGATGGCAATGTGAAGAACCAGTGGAAGCTCGGTGCTAACCCTGGCTGCACACTCGACGGACTCTTCTCCGATGGTGCCGACCTCAAGTACATCTGCCTCGGTGGTAACCAGGCTTGGGACTGGAACGACGGCGATGCACCATTCCGCTTCGACGACGTGATGGTTACCAACTATGTCCTCACACCCGAGGCTATTGCTGAAATCATCGCTGCGAAGAACTATGTTGAGCCTCAGAAAGAGTATGTTTACACCGACCTCACAGAGGATATGTTCAAGGAGTGGGACAGCAGCGGTGCAGATGCACAGGTTGTCAACGAAAATCCTTGGCGTGAATATCAGGTAGGCACTGAGGTAGGTGCTGGCGGCACCATCTATGGTAACGTGAATGTAGCTGCTAAGCTCTATGCCGACCTCACCGAGTACGACCACATGGTTATCGAAGTGGCTTCGGGTACTCCACGCCTCCTCTTCGACCGCTCGGAAGACACCAGCTCCGACTTCATCGAAATCAACTCGACTGAAAGCCCATACGTCACTGTTGACGAGAATGGCAACTGGATTATTAACCTCGCTGCCATCAAGGCTGAGAGAGGCTTCGTCCACCTCAATGTTATCAAGGCTACTTGGGGCGGTCCTGCTACCGTTACCAGCATCAAGCTCGGTAAGGAGAAGGGCGACGAACCAGTTCCATCCATCATTGTGGGCGAAGAGCTCATCCCTATCATTGCAACGACCAACGTAGCTGTTGAGATGATCGAGAAGCGCGCTTATTCAGGCGATACTGCTAAGTTCGACGCTGCTGCCATTGCTGAATGGCTCGGCATCGAGAATCTCTCCGCTGCTACTCAGTACTTCGTGAATCCAGACAAGACCGCAGTTCTCGCTGAGTACGGTGGCGGCACCATCGACGGTTGGCGCAACTCTGAGGGATTCGCTGCTATGTGGGCAACTTGTGCAAATGGTCTCTGCGCTAAGATTCAGGACCCAGCAAGCGGCATCATCGATTACCTCGGTGAACACGATGCTACCTTCTCTGCTGGCGACACCTTCAATACGCTCTTTGCATTCGTTGCCGACGGCAAGGCTGTCGTACTCTCTGTCGATGTCACCTTCGTGTCAGATGAGAATCCACCTCAGCCAATCGAACTCGAAATCTCCGACAACATCTACGAGCTTGCTGTTGAGTACAACACTACCGATGAAAGCTACCTCAATAAGACCGTCAGCCTCACTGACGACCAGGTGGCAGCTATCCTCGAAGAACTCGGACTCGCATCTCTCAGCGATGCAACTGTTTATGCTTACAACCCAACCACTCAGGAATTCATCGCCGACTTTGTTGCATTCGACGGATGGCGCAATGTTGATGGCGACTTCGCAAATCACACTGGCGACGCTACAGTTCCTGCTTGTGTGAAGTACACCGATGGTCAGAACTACGGTTGCTGGAACATCAATGGATGCGAACAGCAGACCATCAACTGCTACTGGGCTATCGCCAACGAGACCAAGGCTGTTCTCGTCAAGATTATATTCTCGTACGTGCTTCCTGTAGGCATCAACGGCATCTATGCCGACCTCGAGAACGCAGTCATCTACGACCTCAACGGCCAGCGTGTTCGCGTTCCTGTCAAGGGCAACATCTACATTGTCAATGGCAAGAAGATGTTCTTGAAGTAATCTCATCCCACTCGAATCACAAGCACTGACTTTCCATGTCAGTCAGATTCGAATCGTCCTATCCGGGGCTTGGCAACATCGCCAAGCCCCTTTTTTACGCACTAAAAAGGGATGGAACACTGTGTGGCTTCGAATGTACTGGCGCTTTCCTTTGATTCTACTGAACTTTCAGCTCGGCGTAAGCCAATTAATTCTTTGATTGGCTTGCGCCGAGCTAACGGTTCAACTGAATAGCCGAGCCCTCAACGTTTTTCTGCCGAGCCTTCGCCATCGCAACGCCGAGGGTTCGCCGATTCGATAACGAGCCTTCGGGCAACTAGTTGAACCAAACGTGCGGTTCAGTGAATCCCCTCATGCGGTTGGCTTACGCCTAACAGAAGGTTCAGACAATCCTCTATGGCGCTGCACCTTCCCTTGCACTGACTGACGGAGGAATGGACGGAAAAAAGGTGCATCGCATACGACGAAATGGGGCGATAGCGAAATGTGGAAATGGGGCGATTGATAAATAATGATAAAAAGGAGGAACAATTTTGGGTTTTCATTCGCTTTATCGGTAAAAAACCGTATATTTGCATCATCTTTTTAGGATTGAAGAGCAGAATGGGTTCGTTTTTATCAGTTCGAGAAGACACGCAAACTTTGATTCGCAAACATATTATTAACAAAATAAAGTATAGAAAGGAAACAAAACTATGGTGATTACAAGTGACAATTTCGAGTCTGTAATGAATGCAGGCAAGCCTGTCGTACTTGATTTCTGGGCTACTTGGTGTGGCCCTTGCAAGAAAATTGCTCCTGTGATTGAGGAACTGGCTGAGCAGTATGCCGACCAGGTAATCGTGGGAAAGGTGGATGTGGAAGAGAACGACGACCTCTCGTCGCAGTACGGCATCCGCAACATCCCAACAGTGCTCTTCATCAAGGACGGTCAGGTGGTGGACAAGATTGTCGGCGCTACCGTGAAGTCGGCCTATGAGGACAAGATCAAGGCGATGCTTTAGTGTTCCGTTTCTTTCCGTTTTACCAATTCAATTCTTTTCATCATGTCTGCAATAGATGACGAAATTCTGAAAGATGCTGAGGATGACGCTCGCGAGATTGAGTTCATCCGCAACTTTCTGCCGCTCGAGCTGAAGGAGAAGTTCTCCGACGACGAGCTTTACTACTTCCTGGATGTCATCATCGACTACTACACCTCGGGCGACGTCCTTAATGCTGAGCCTGACAAGGATGGTTATGTGGAAATCGACCTCGACAAGGTGGCTGACGTGGTCATCGCCAAGGCGAAGAAGGAGAAGATAGGCGAGTACGAACACGACGACATCCTTCTCGTGGTTCAGGCGGAAATGGAATACTCGGAACAGTTTGAGGATGACGAAGAATAAAAAGTGAATCAGGGATTTAAAGGATTTAAAAGGATTCTAATAAAGTTAGAAGTGAAAAGTGAAAAATCACAAAAAGTACAATGTACAATTTACAAGGTACAGTTATGCTTTTAGCACTTAACTACGTTGTACTTTGTCCTTTTGTCCTTTGTACTTATCTCCACTCTTCACGCTCCACTCTTCACTCTTCACGCTCCACGTTTTTCCTTCTTCGTTCTCATTTGGAATTATGCAAGCAAAGTCGGAACTGACACAACACTTAGATCAGAAGCAACTCCAGAAGCTGTCACCACAGCAATATCTTGTGGCGAAACTCGTGGAGTTGCCTCTGACTGATTTTGAGCAGAGGGTGAAGGATGAGATGTTCTTGAATCCCGTTTTGGAGGAAGGACACGAGGGTGGCGACGACTACGACCGCAACGGACTGTACGAGAATGACGATGACTTCGACGCTGGGAAGGAGGACTCGGTCGATGAGTTCAACCCTGACAACGGCAGTGATGACAGGGACATTGACTACCACGAGACTCTCTCGGACTACGGGGATGACGAGTTGCCGAACTACTCGAAGAAGGCTACCACAAGGGATGAGGGTGCGGAAATACCTATTGGCGACACGGGTTCGTTCATCGAGGACTTGCAGGCTCAGATAGGGGAATACGACGTGACGGACAAGCAGCGCGAGCTTATTGTCCACCTCATCGGCTCACTCGACGAGCGCGGGTTCCTGGAACGTTCGTTGGCAGACATCTCCGACGACTTGCTCTTCGACCACAATGTGGAGGCGAGTGTGGAGGAACTGGAAGAGGCGCTGGCTATCTTGCAGCAGTTTGAGCCTTGTGGCATCGGTGCACGTAACTTGCGCGAGTGCCTGCTTTTGCAGATTGACCGTCAGTTGCAGGAGGTGGATGCGAGAGATGACGCTGAACTCAGCGAACAGCAGCAGAAGGCACGTCAACTCTTGGAGTTGGAACGCCGCATTATTGCCGACCATTTCACGCTCTTCGAACGTAACGACCCCCAACGACTGGCGAAAGAACTGGGCATCAGTGGCGATCGTCTGCGTTTGGCCATCACTGCCATCAGCAGGCTCAATCCGCATCCAGGACGTTCGCTCCACGAGGCTGCCACCGATCAGGCACAGACCATCGTGCCCGACTTCTATGTGGAGACGGACCATGAGAACAGCATTATTTTCTCGCTCAATACGGGTAAGATTCCTTCGCTCCGCGTGAGTCGGGAATTCGTGCAACAGGCAGACACCTATCAGAAGATGTCGGAGAAGTTGAACCATGAGCAAAAAGAAGCCTACACTTATGTCCGCAAGGAGGTGGATTCGGCACGTATGTTCATTGCGGCCATCAAGCAGCGCCAGAACACGCTCATCTCGACCATGAAGGCTATCATCGCCTTTCAGCGCGACTTCATGCTGACGCAGGACGACAACTTGCTCAAGCCGCTCCGAATGGTGGATGTGGCTGAGCGCACGCATCTGGATATCTCGACCATCTCGCGCGTGGTGAACAGCAAGTACGTGCTGCTGGACGGTTCCCTTTATTCGCTCAAGCATTTCTTCGTTCGCTCGGCGACCAATGCTGAGGGCGACCTCATCATGCGCACGAAGGTGTTCCCGCTCATCAGGGATATCATCGACCACGAGGACAAGCAGAAGCCGCTGCCCGACGAGCGCATCGCCGCACTGCTGAAGGAGGAGAATGGACTGAAAATCAGTCGCCGCACCGTGTCGAAGTATCGCGAGGAGATGAAAATACCGCCTGCCAAGTTCCGCAAGCAGATTTGAGGGACTTGGTTTTTGGCTAAAAAATGAATTTTTTAGAACGGTTTTAAAATAAATAAAGAACTCTGGACGTTCGGATGTTGGAAAAAAAACTATTACAAATTGCTCATGTTCTGTCGGTGGTGTTTTCACCATTCTACGCACCGATATGGGCATTCTTGTGGCTTTTCTTCTTCAGCTACCTCAAGCTGTTGCCCTTAGGCTACAAGTTGCTGATACTGGGCATCGTCTTTGTATTCACCATCCTCATTCCGCGTCTGAGTATCAATCTGTTTCGGCATCTGAACCGCTGGTCGCATTGGCAGTTGAGCCATCGTGAGCACCGACACATGCCTTACGTCCTCACGCTGCTGAGCTATTCGGCCTGCTTGATGCTATTCACGCAAATCAACACGGCCATGTTCTTCCGTGGCATCATCATGGCTGCCATCGTGGCACAGATTGTGTGCGTGGTGGTGAACGTGTGGTGGAAAATCAGTACCCACATGGTGGGCATGGGTGGACTGGTAGGTATGCTTCTGTCGTTCAGTAGCATCTTTTTCTACAATCCCTTCTGGCCAGGATGTGCGCTTGTTCTGTTGTCGGGCGTCTTGGGTACCAGCCGCATGGTACTTCGTCAGCATAGTCTGGCACAAGTGCTCGTGGGCTTTGCCGTGGGGTTCTTCAGTTCGCTGATTTGCATACTATTTGCGTGGATATAGTAAGATAAGCCTCACCCCCAACCCCGAGCCTCACCCCTAACCCCTCTCCGAAGGGCGAGGGGAACTTTGAAAGCGAGGGGAGTAGAAAGAATTAATCATAAAATAAGATAGATATATGAATCCACTCGTAAGTATTATCATGGGCAGCACCAGTGATTTGCCTGTTATGGAAAAAGCTGCCAAGTTCTTCGAGGAAATGGAAATTCCGTTCGAAATGAATGCACTGTCTGCACATCGCACTCCCGATGCCGTTGAGGCGTTTGCCAAAGATGCACAGGGAAGGGGTGTGAAGGTGATTATCGCAGGAGCTGGCATGGCTGCTGCACTGCCAGGCGTCATCGCTGCCAGTACGACGCTGCCCGTCATTGGTGTTCCTGTGAAAGGTTCTACTCTCGATGGCGTGGATGCTGTGCTCAGCATCTTGCAGATGCCTCCAGGCATTCCTGTGGCAACGGTGGCAATCAATGGTTCGCTTAATGCTGCCATCTTGGCGATGCAGATGCTCGCGCTCAGTGATGGTTCTCTTGCAGATAAGCTGGCTGCCTACAAGCTGGGACTTCGTGACAAGATTGAAAAGGCGAATGCCGAACTGTCCGAAATCCATTACAAGTTCAAGACCAATTAAATATAAATAAAAACCGATTCCCCTCATGCCAAAGAATTCTTTCCTTCGTACTGGCAATTGGAATGCGCTCTTCAACTACCAGCGTCGTGCGACCAATGAGGTCCACATCGGGCAAACTCCACTGGGTGGTGACAATCCCATCCGAGTGCAGTCGATGACCAACACTTCCACGATGGATACAGAAGGTTCGATTGCTCAGACTCTTCGCATTGTGGAAGCAGGAGGCGAGTATGTGCGTCTCACCACGCAGGGAGTGAAAGAGGCGAAAAACCTTCAGAACATCAGTGAGGGACTGCGTGCTCGTGGCTGTCAAGTTCCTCTTGTAGCCGACGTGCATTTCAATGCCTACGTGGCTGATGAAGCAGCCCTCTACGCTGAGAAGGTGCGCGTGAATCCTGGCAATTACGTGGATCCAGCCCGCAAGTTCAAGCACTTGGAATATACCGATGCTGAATATGCAGAAGAACTGGCTAAGCTGGAAGCCCGTTTCGTGCCGTTTCTCAACATCTGTAAGGAGCATCACACGGCAGTGCGCATCGGCGTGAACCACGGTTCACTGTCTGACCGCATCATGTCGCGCTATGGCGATACACCCGAAGGTATGGTGGAGTCGTGTCTCGAGTTCCTTCGCATTTGTGTGAAGGAGCATTTCAGCGATGTCGTCATTTCCATCAAGGCCAGCAACACAGTCATTATGGTTCGCACCGTTCGCCTGTTGGTAAAGAAGATGGAGGAAGAGGGGATGCAGTTTCCACTTCACTTGGGCGTGACCGAGGCCGGAGAGGGTGAAGACGGACGTATCAAGTCGGCTGTGGGCATCGGTGCCTTGTTGAGCGACGGCTATGGCGACACCATCCGTGTTTCGCTGAGTGAGGCTCCCGAGGCGGAAATCCCTGTGGCCATTGCTCTTCGTGACTATATCGTGCAGCGGGAAGGCCATATGCTCATCCCTGGTGTTTCGTCCGATGAATTCGACTATTTCTGTCCGAAGCGTCGTCCGACGAAGGCTGTACTGAATATCGGTGGTGAGAACGCGCCCGTGGTTGTTGCCGACCGCTTCCTGAAAGAAAGTGTGAAGGAAACGCAGCCAACAAAGGTGGTGCCCGATTACATCTATGCAGGGCAGCAGTTGCCCGACAAGGCAGAGCGTGAAGCTACCGCCTACATTGTGGATGCCAATGTATGGACAGGTGAGGAAAACACCTATCCAGCTTTCAACCACACGAATATGATGTTCGTGTCACGGTGCGCTGCTCCGCTCAAATTCCTTTTCCTCTCATACGGTTCGCTCAACGATGAGGCACGTGCCTGTCTGAAATTCCATCCAGAGGTGGTGGTCATTGCACAGAGCAATCATCAGAATCGGGTGGGCGAGTTGCGTGCCTTGATTCATGAACTCTGGACAGAGCATTTGCAGAATCCTGTGGTGGTGTTCCAAGGTTATAAAACCAATTCTAAGGAAGAACTGCAGCTGAAGGCAGCTGCCGACATGGGTGCTCTCTGCATCGACCAACTCATCGACGGCTTCTATCTCTACAACGAAGGTTATGTGACGAATGCGCACAAGGATGCCATTGCCTTTGGCATTCTGCAGGCAGCACGACTCCGCACCACTAAGACGGAGTTTATTTCCTGTCCAGGCTGTGGCCGTACGCTTTACAATCTGGAAGATACCATCGCCCGCATCAAGACAGCGATTTTGGCCAAGGCCGATGAGAATCCGCGTTTCCGCACCCTCAAGATTGGTATCATGGGCTGCATCGTGAATGGTCCAGGTGAGATGGCAGATGCCGACTACGGCTATGTGGGTGCTGCTGCGGGAAAGGTGAGCCTCTACAAGCAGAAGGAATGTATCGAGAAGAACATCCCAGAGGCGGAAGCTGTGGACCGCCTCCTTGCATTCATCGAAGAAGATTTAAAGAACAAGTAGATATATCATAATTCAAGCAAACCAATGGACAATCAACTTTACATTTACAATAGCCTTTCTCGTACGAAGCAACCCTTCAAACCACTTCATGCTCCTTTTGTGGGTATGTATGTTTGTGGCCCCACCGTCTATGGCGATGCACACTTAGGTCATGCGCGTCCTGCCATCACCTTTGACATTGTCTTCCGCTATCTCAAACACCTCGGCTACAAAGTGCGTTATGTGCGCAATATCACCGATGTGGGCCACTTGGAGCACGATGCTGATGAGGGTGAGGACAAGATTGCAAAGAAGGCACGTCTCGAACAGTTGGAACCTATGGAGGTAGCGCAGTACTACACGAACCGCTACCATGAGGCGATGGATGCGCTGAATGTGCTACCACCAAGCATCGAACCTCATGCCACGGGACACATCATCGAACAAATCCAACTGGTGGAGGAAATCCTGAAGAACGGTTATGCATACGAGAGTCAGGGTTCTGTGTATTTCGATGTGGAGAAGTACAACCACGACCATCACTATGGCATCCTTTCGGGACGCAATCTCAACGATGTCATCAACAATTCCCGTACCCTCGACGGTACGGATGAGAAGCGCAATCAGGTGGATTTCGCCCTCTGGAAGAAGGCACAGCCAGAGCATATCATGCGCTGGCCAAGTCCGTGGAGCGATGGTTTCCCTGGTTGGCATTGTGAATGTACGGCAATGGGACGCAAATACCTTGGCAACCACTTTGATATTCACGGTGGAGGCATGGACTTGGTGTTCCCTCATCATGAATGCGAAATTGCACAGGCGGTGGCCAGTCAGGGCGACCAGATGGTGAAATACTGGATTCACAACAACATGATTACCATCAATGGTCAGAAGATGGGCAAGAGCCTTGGCAATTTCATCACGCTTCCTGAATTCTTTGCGGGAACCAACAAGAACCTCAGTCAGGCTTATTCGCCAATGACCATCCGTTTCTTCATCTTGCAGGCTCACTACCGTTCGACGGTGGATTTCAGCAACGAAGCACTGCAGGCAGCCGAGAAGGGTTTGGAGCGTCTGCTCGATGCCTATAATGCGCTGGGTAAGATTCAGCCTGAGGCCAACGGTAGCGTGAAGATGGCGTTTGTGGAGGATTTGCATAACAAGTGCTATGAGGCTATGAATGATGACTTCTCCACTCCAACTGTCATCAGCGCCCTCTTCGAAGCTTCCAAGACGATCAATTCCATCATCGACAAGAAAGAGACGATTTCGGAGGACGTGCTGAAGGCACTCACCGCTGTGTTCGAAACCTTCGCCTTCGAAATTCTTGGTTTGCGCAAGTCAGCATCCTCTGCTGAAGGCAACAACGCAGCACGCGAAGAGGCTTTCGGTAAGGTGGTGGATATGCTCCTCGAACAGCGCATGAAGGCCAAAGCCAACAAGGACTGGGCAACGAGCGACCTCATTCGCGACCGCCTGGCAGCCCTCGGCTTTGAGGTGAAGGCCACCAAGGATGGTTTCAGTTGGCAACTGAATGTGTGATTTTCCACCTTATATTTAATTCCTTATGAATAAGTTCAGTAGAATCATTTGGATTATCTCCACCATCTGCTGCTTCCTTTGTTTGGTTGGCAGCATTTGGATGGCTTCCGTTATGCGTGACCCCATGTCCTACATAATGGTAGTGTTCTTCTTCATTGCGCTTCTCTATTTTGGCATGAACGTAGTGAAGAACAATAAAAGCAAATAGTTGCCTTTTCATTTGAAATGAGAACTGGTAAACGACAAACTCTTGTTGCTCAATGGATCTTGGCGGTGTTCTTGTCAGTGCTATTGACAACTTGGATTCACGTCCATCCCGAGTCAGAGGGTGGGGTGAATCCCTGTGTGGAGTGCGTGAAGCATATTCACCACGACGGACATTTGTCGGCATCGGGGTTCTCTTTTTCTCATTGCTTGGTATGCCAGTTCTGTGCCTTATCATACCTTCCAATTGCGTTCATCGTTCTTGGCACAGCTTTTTCAATGGCACATCGTGTGCTTGTTTCCAACCATTCTTCTTTATTTGGAAACAAGACGATGTGCTTGAGCGGAAGAGCGCCGCCCTATTTGTCTGAAAAACAATAGATAAATACCATTCTTTGTGATTTCTGAATGATTCGGAAATCACCCATTTTCATTTATCAAGAACAAGCAATTATTATGAAAGCAAGACATATTGCGTGTCTGTTGCTGTGCTTGAGCGTATCGGCCCATGCACAACAACTGGACACGTGTTTACACCTGCACGAAGTGATGGTGACAGGTGTGACTGGCGCTCAACGAGTGAATCAGGTTCCTGCACCAGTATCGACGGTGTCGGCAACCGAATTGGAATCCCATTTCTCCACGAACGTGATTGATGCCTTATCCAAACAAGCGGGCGTGTCACAAATCACAACGGGTAATGGCATCTCGAAACCTGTGATTCGTGGTTTGGGCTATAATCGTGTGCTGGTTGTGAATGGTGGTGTGCGCCAGGAAGGACAGCAATGGGGCGATGAGCATGGAGTGGAAATCGATGGGCAGGCGATACATTCCGTAGAAATCATGAAAGGACCAGCCTCGCTGATGTATGGTTCCGATGCGATGGCAGGTGTACTTGTGTTTCACGATGCTCCAGCGCTGATGGAGGGTGACATCCGTGTGAATGCAGCAGGAGAGTATCATAGCAATGGTAATTTGCGTGGCTACACGGTAGATTTTGCTGGCAATCAGAAAGGATGGCTGTGGGACTGGCGATGGAGTGACAAGGCTACGGATTCGTATAAGAACCCACGAAACGGAACGGTGGACAACTCGCAATTCCGTGAACAGGCACTCAGCGGTATGTTTGGATTGAGTCGCAACTGGGGTGTGAGTCGATTGAAACTGAGTTACTATCATTTTCGCCCAGGAATCATCGAAGTGGGCGAGAGGGAAGAGGAAGGAGAAGAGAATGAGGAAACAGTAGAGGAGCACCCTTTCCAGCGCATCAATCACTACAAGGCAGTGCTCGACAATTCAATTTTTTTGGGCGAAGGACAGTTGAAGGCGATTATTGGTTATCAGCATAACCGTCGCAAGGAATTTGAAACACCCGATGCATGTGGACTCGATTTCCTTTTGCAGACGGTGAACTACGACCTGCGCTATGTATCGCCTGAATGGAGCGGATGGAAAACGAATCTCGGTGTGGGTGGAATGTGGCAGGAATCGCAAAACAAAGGAACGGAATACCTCATCCCAGCCTACCGTTTCTTTGATTTGGGTGTTTTTGCCACGGCAAGTAAATCCTTCATTGACCGTCTGCACCTGAGCGGAGGACTGCGTTTCGACACTCGTCATCTCAACAGCCATCAGTTAGAGGAGCGTTTCGAGGCATTTTCTCGCAATTTCAGTGGACTGACGGGAAGTGTGGGCGCTATTTACAACCTTCAGAAGAATCTCGACTTGCGCTTGAATGTGGCAAGAGGTTATCGTGCACCGAATCTCAGTGAATTGGGCTCGAATGGAGTGCACGAAGGTACGTTCCGCTATGAGATTGGCAATCATCAACTTGACCCAGAATTCAGTTGGCAATTTGATGCAGGACTTGATTATTCTTCGGATGTTTTTTCCGCGCAACTCTCGCTTTTCTTCAACCGCATCAGCAACTATATCTACGCTGAGAAGGCTGGGCGTGAGCAGGAGGGTGTACCTGTGTTTCTCTTCACACAAGGTGATGCACGTCTTTTTGGTGGTGAAGCGACGGTGATTCTGCATCCTTTCAAGTATATGCATTGGGAAAATGCCTTTTCCTACGTCAATAGCAAACGCCTGCATGTGGTGGATAAAGATGCGGAATGGTTGCCACTGACTCCCGCTCCTCGCTGGCTTTCCACACTCCATTACGATTTGAAGGGCAAGCAACATTGGCTAAGGAATTTGTTTGTGGAGTTGCAGATAGACGTGAATTTGCGTCAGAATCATTACTATAAGGTAAATGGAACGGAAACAGAAACACCAAGCTACACCTTATTTAATGTAACGGCAGGTACGGACATCCTCCGTCGTGGAGAAAAGTTGTTCTCTATCTATGCCTTTTGCCACAACCTCTTCGACCGCAGTTATGTCACTCACCTCAATCGCCTCAAATCCGCTGGCATCTACAACATGGGTCGAGATGTAGGCGTAAAACTCGTTTTTTCCTTATAGGTAGGTTCTACAAATTATGTTGGATTGATTTTTGTGCTGTACCTTAGTGGATTATCTTCAGCACATGAGGGGATTATCCGCAGTTCATTCGGGGATTGACTGAACAGGATGTGTGGATGTCAGTTCGGGATATTATTAGAACAATGATAGTTGTTTTGTGGATGGCGTCGCTTCATGCTTCACGTTTTTTCAACTAACTTCGTTAAACGTTAAACTTTAAACGTTATTTCATTCTTCATTTTTCCCTTGCGCCATTTCCAATAGCACATCCTTCAGGCGCTTGTCCTTGTCGGTGATACCGAAGCGATGCTGGAGAATGTATCTTTCACGCTGATAGAACGAATGTTCGTTTTGATATCTTTGAGCGTTTAAACGAAAAGGTGACAATCGTTTGTTGAGATTCATTTGAACCTTCAACGCTTTTTGGTGTTCTCAACGGAAGTTTCACTTCTGAAAATCGTGCCATTCCATTGACTCACCTTCATTTCTTTCCACGGTGTAAAGAAAGTGTAAAAATAAATATTGTTTCTTCCGCTTTTTTCTTTTATTTCTTTTACCTTTGCGCAAACTTCAAAAGGTGATATGAAAAAGATAGCAGTTTTGAATTATATATGTTTCGTTCTCATTATAGTTTCCAATTATTCCTGTTCCAATCACAAAGAGACGAAATACATTCTCAAACAGGCAGAGACTGTGATGGAGGAGCATCCTGATTCTGCTTATGCCCTGCTTGACAAGTTGGAGGGCGAGAAAGAGCGTCTTCCCCAGTCGTTGCGAATGCGCTATGAACTTCTGCGGGCGCAATCTATGAACAAGACGGATGTTCCTTTCACTTCCGACTCTGTTCTGCTTCGTGTCGTTCAATACTATGATAAAAATGGAGAGTCCAATGAAAGGATGTTAGCCTACTATATGCTTGGTTCTGCCTATCGTGACTTGCAAGATGCTCCACGAGCTATAGACACTTACTATAGAGCGGTTGAATGTGCAGACACATTGGATGCTTCGTGTGACTACATCACGCTTTTCAGTATCTATGGGCAAATGGCTATGATTTTCCGACATCAGTTTCTTTTTGAACAAGAAAAGGAAGCCTGGGAAAAATATAGCCACTTTGCATGGAAAGCAAATGATACCTATAATTATATTAGAGGGATTGAATTTAATGCTGCCAATTATTTAATGCAGGGTGATACGCTACAAGCACTTAAAACGGAAGAAAAAAGTCGTAAATTATACTTGCAGTATGGAATGAAAGTGGCTGCTGCTCGTGTTTGTTACAATGCTATTTATGTTTATCTGATGCGGCATCAATATGACAAAGCCCATGAACTGATGCAGATTTTCGAGCAGGAGGGAGAACTGTTTGACGAAAACGGAGATATTGTTGGTCATCGCGAATCGTATTACTACAGTATGGGATTATATCGTTTAGGAATACATCAAATAGACTCTGCTGAATACTATTTCCGTAAATTATTGCCTTTCCATTACGATTACGAAGCCTACAGGGGATTGCTATTAGTCTATCAAGCCAAGCCAAACGCTGATTCCATCGTCAAGTTCGCTGCACTCAGCGAAACAGCTCTGGATAACATCTTCGCCCACAATAGGATTCAAGCCGTCGTTCAGACATCAGCCCTCTACAACTACAACAAGGCACAGCAACTGGCGGAGAAGAAGGAACGGGAAGCTGAAAAGGCAAGGCACATCATCATTTTGATAGTAATCCTCACATTGATGGCAGCGACTTTCTTTTTTCATCGTTACCGTCAATATCAAATAAACAAGGCTGCTGAGATTCAATCCCTCACAACCCACTATTGGGAGGCAAAAGAACAGATTGGCAAGGCGCATCGAGAATTGCAGACACTGAAAGAAGCCTATACGATTTTGCTGCATCAGAAGGAAGCAGAGGTGCAGCAATATGAGCTGAAGTTGTCTGAATACGAAGCTAACAGGGATTCCCTGCAATGGAACGAGCAGGAATGGAAAAAGCTGAATGGTCGCTATCAAGCCCTATCGGAAGAACTCACTACGCTCAAACAGCAGAACCAACTTTTGCTTCAGCAGAAGCAATCAGAAATCGATAGTTTGACCGAACAGATTCATGAATATCAGAAACGCTATGAGAAACTGAATAGCTTTGAAAAGGAACACGCCTTGCTTCATAGCAGTGTTGTCACCTCTTTCCGCGACATGGCAAACTATAAGTTAAATTCTCAAACTCCAACCGAAACCGATTGGGAGCAGCTCTATTCGTTGATGAAGCAGTCTTTCCCTCTCTTCGTTGCCACCATCGGAAAGGATAATCAACTTTCCAAACAGGAATGGCAGACCTGCCTTCTCACCCGTCTCAATTTCTCCAATAGCGAAATAGCTCTTCTCTTACAAACATCGGCTCAGCGTATCACCAATGTCAAGACCAAGGTAAACCAAAAACTTTTTGGTGAGACGAACGCAGTCAATCTTTTGAAAAACCTCTGCTCCATCGAATAGCCTTTATTCTTTTGCTATTCGGTTGCGTTTTCCATAATTTATTGCCTTTCAAATGTTTATCATCCTATGCACTTCTATAGGTGTAAAGAAGGTGTAAAATTTAACTACTGTTTTTTCTATCCGTCTTTTCTATTTCCCATAACTTTGCTGCAAACCAAGAGAAATAAAGCAGACGATGGCAATTGATGATGAAAAGACAAGGCCAGACGGTGGGATTGTGGCCTTCCTCCATGCCAAGGCGCAATTCAGCTGGCATTCCATTCAGCCCACTGATGCCAACTGGGAGCAGCTCGACACATTGGCACTGGAGCGATTCCCTCTTCTCACCGACACCTTGCAGGACCGCAAAAAGCTCAGCCTACAGGAACTTCGAACCTGCATCCTTGTGCGCCTCGGCTTCAGGAATAAGGAAATAGCCGTCCTGCTTCGCACTTCCACCCAGCGTGTCACCAACATCAAGGCAGGTGCGAACCTGAAGCTGTTCGGCACAAGGAGCGCGATGCCACTCGCGAGGAACCTGAGCGAACTTGATGGACATGTGCGATAGCCGTTTATTTCATTTTTTTCGAAAATGTGTATTTTTTATTTCCGTTTTTTTTTACTTGTTTGTTCTAATTTCTCTAACTTTGCTTTCTATAAACAATCACGATATGAAACGATTATTTTTCTCAGTTCTTTTTTTAGTGAGTTTCATCACTGGTTTTGCCCAGCAGGAAGTAGGTTCGTTCACCGTTCAGCCCAAGGTGGGAATAAATTTGGCTAATTACAAAGGTAGTGGCTTCATTGATAAAGGCCAAAGTTCTGACCTTCGTGCAGGACTGGCTGTTGGTGCAGAATTGGAGTACCAATTCACCCATTGGCTAAGCGCATCGCTTGCTGCCATGTATTCCATGCAGGGAGCTAAGGTGCATGTAGGTGCAACTTATCCTGTCTATATTGACAAAGTAACATTCAAGACGGATTACATCAATTTTCCCGTGATGGCAAATTTTTATGTCACAAAGAATTTGGCTCTGAAACTTGGCTTACAGCCTGGGTTCATGATTCGGGATAAGTATGATATCCCTGGTAATGAAAAACTGAGTGGTAGCTTCTCAAGAGTAGATATCCAAACGAATGACTTCGATTTGTCCATACCAATGGGCTTTGGCCTCTGTTTTGGCAGGGCCGTTCTCGATTGTCGCTACAACTTGGGCTTGACGCACGTTTTCAAAGAATATCGTGTTGAAAATTGTGTCTTCCAATTCACCTTTGGCTACAAGATTGGCTTGAAATAGAGGCTTGAATTCATCAGAACTACAGATTTCCCAGATATTTTTCTGATTGAAAAGATTAAAGATAAAAACAGAAGTAAATAATTTAAAATTCAGTTGTTTATGAAAAAGTATTGGTATTTGTTTCTTGTTCCTGTTTTTATAGGACTGACGGCTTGTCATGATGATAACGAAGAGCCTGAGCAAAGAGAATCTTATCTATCGTGTCCAGACAACCACCACCCCCATCTCATTAACCTTGGCTTGACTTCAGGCACGTTGTGGGCTTGCTGCAATGTGGGTGCGACCGCTCCAGAGGGTTCTGGTGGTTATTATGCTTGGGGAGAAACGGAAGAGAAAAGCGAAGGATATGACTGGAAAAACTACATCTATAGCAATGGTTCACAGAATTCTTATATTGATATAGGACTTACTATTTGTGGCACAGAATACGATGTTGCCCATGTGAAGTGGGGTGGTTATTGGCAAATGCCATCATTCGAACAGATACAGGAACTGGCAACTAAGTGTTATTATGAGTGGACAGAAGTCAATGGTACCAAAGGCATCAAGTTCATAGGCGTGAATGGTGGCAGTATCTTCATGCCTGCTGCTTGGAGAAAAATAAAAGACAACTCCATTATAGAAGAAATGGGCTGCTACTGGTCAGGGTCGAGACATTTCCCTGTACAGCCAACTGTTCAAGATGATGCATACAACTACTTCTACGTCTCCAATGCTCATGAACTCTTATTCTCTAAAAATAGGTGTAGTTTAAATAGCCAAAACCGCGCATTTGGACTCACCGTTCGCCCTGTTGCTAAGTAAAATTCAGAATGAATTATGAAGAATTACTATTATTACGGACTGTCGTTGTCAATATTTGTAATGGCAGTTGTGGCATTTACAGCCTGTGAGGACGATGACAACCCCAAAGTTGTGTCCTATTTGAATTGTCCAGACGACCATCATCCCCATCTCATTGACCTTGGCTTGCCTTCAGGCACACTGTGGGCATGTTGCAATGTAGGTGCATCCATCCCGGAAGGATACGGTGGATATTATGCTTGGGGCGAGACGGAAGAGAAAAGTGAATACTCAAAAGATAACTATGTGTTTTTTGAGCAAGGTCTTCAAGCGTTTAGAGATTTAGGTCATAATATATTAGGCACAGAACATGATGTAGCCCACGTAAGATGGGGCGGTCAATGGCAAATGCCTTCAAGAGAACAGTTTTTAGAACTTGATCACAATTGTTCCAGTGAATGGACAAATGTCAATGGAGTAAATGGACGCAAGTTCTTAGGGAAAAACGGTGGCAGTATTTTCTTGCCTGCTGCTTGGTGTCGTTGGGTCGAAAACACATCTGACTATACGGGTTTATTAGGATTTTACTGGTTGGGCAGGAATCAAGCCCAAAATGATTTTCAAGCTGAATTCATCCGTATTGATATGAATGGATTGTATATTATTAATGGCTCTCCTTGCTATGGGTATCCTATTCGTCCCATCGTCAAAAGGTAAGTACCTTTCGTCCCTTCTCACTATAGTGGATGATAAAATCTTCTTACTAATTCCATTTGGTTTGAAGACTTTTTTTAGATTAGTTTATTTGTTAATAAGAGTGCTCAACCCGTCATTGTCCGCGAGGATAGTGACGGGATTTTTTGTGTCTTTAGTTTGAAAACCAGATAAATAACGGGAGAGACAATTAGAATACTCCTTTCCTCCAATCCTCCGTAAAGAGAGAACTGCTATAGGGGATTTACTGAAGCGAATGTGGGGATTGTCAGAAGCAAATTTGTGGATTGCCTGAAGCTTTCCTTTAGATTGGCTACGCCGAGCTGAAGGTTCTGCACGACAGGGCACTCCTTGATATTATTCGCTGAACAGTTACAAGTTCTCAGAACA
>CADBXS010000003.1 GCA_902798705.1 uncultured Bacteroidales bacterium | reverse complement strand
ACTGTTAACATTATTGGGAATTGTAAAGGAAGTAAGATTCGTGCAATCGGCAAAAGCAGAATTACCAATAGTCGTCACACCCGAACCAATCGTGAAAGACTCGAAACCTATACAGTTAGAGAATGCTTCGCTTCCAAATGTAGTAACACTTGCAGGAATATCAATTGATTTCAGTGACTCACAATGATTAAAAGCATTGTTACCAATGGTGACCGCTGTGTTAGGAAGAATTACTTCGTTCAATTGTGTGGCCCAGTCAAAAAGGCAATCGTTAATGTATGTAATCTCTTCACCTATTGTTGCCTTTTTCAGTGTCGGATGTTCCCGGAAGGGAGAACGGTAAACTGTTAACATTATTGGGAATTGTAAAGGAAGTAAGATTCGTGCAATCGGCAAAAGCAGAATTACCAATAGTCGTCACACCCGAACCAATCGTGAAAGATGTCAGACCTGTACAGCTAGAAAAAGTACTAGCACCAATGGAAGTAATCCATTCTGGAATAGTAAAGGAGGTCAGACCTGTACAACCAGCAAAAGCATAATCACCAATGGACGTTATTTGCTTAGGAATAGTGAAAGATTTTAAACCTATGAAACCATCGAAAGCATGATTGCCTAATGCTGTGACAGTCTCGGGAAGTGTGATTCTGTTAAAAGCAGTATTGCCATAAAACATATAAGCACTAATGGTTGAAACATTCGGACCGATAGTAATGTCTCTCAATTTGCTTTTGTTAGCGATAGGCGAAAGACCATAATTTGTATTGTAGTTCAATGGTCTGCCCCAGTAGAATCTTGACAATGGACAGTCTGCAAAAAGACCGTAGTTGCTTCCGTTCATGCTGCCATAGCCAAGGGATAAGGTCTGTTCGGAATCTTCAATATTCACTGAAGTGAGGTTGAAACAACCTGAAAAGGCATAGTTGCCGATACTTGTGACATTGGCAGGAATAGTAATACTGGTCATGTTGTTACAACCAGAGAAGGCATAGCTCCCCACACTGGTGATATATGAGTTGAATATTACTCTACTAACGTCTGTACAACCAGAAAAGGCATGACTACCGATGCATGTCACATAGTAAACCTTATCGTCGTGTTGTACCGAATTGGGAATGCTCACAGTGGTCATCTTGTATTCGCCATAATTCCGTCCATAGGTAACCTCCACTGTCATATTGGCCGATGAGGTGATGTTATAGTAGATGCCACCTTCTTCAAAACTATAGGCAAACATCTGCATCATACAAAGAAAGCTGCTAATTAATAGAAAGATTTTCTTTTTCATATTGTATCATTTTAAATGTTTGATATTATATAAATCATATTCTTCAAGTATTTTGACAATTGTTGTTTTTCCTTGTATTTTCTAAGTGTGATAAATCAGTAAAAACTATATCTACCTAAATGTAGTGACTCTTGTTTTTTCCATCCAAAGCCCGCTTTGTTATGGCAGGATTGCCTCACTTGGCTCGGTGTGGTCATCTGTCGCATCAATGATTCAGGACACGTTCCATGATTGCATATTAACAACTGACTTCAAGAATTGAGTGTAAAAATACAAAAAAATATTTAACAGATGAAATAAATGCACAAAAAAAAGTTCTAACAATGAAAAATAGGGGAAAACATTGCATTTCAACCAACGTATGCAAAATGGAGAGGTAAAGGTTTGCAAATCAGCCTTTGAGGATGCGAAGTAATAATGAACGTTCAAACATAAACTATGTTCCCAATAGCATAGTTCTATGCCCCCAATTGCACAACTCTACGTCCCCAAAGGCGCAATGCTACGTCTCCAATCGCACTCTTCTAAAGGTGGGTTGAAAATGAAAAACGTGGCAAATCCATGTAAAACAATCATTTACATGAATTACCACGCATTGTTGTTAAAGGTCTGTCCTAATAAATACTTACTTGAAAGGCATGTACCAGTTTTCAGGATTGGTGAGATCCTTTCGAGGGTTGTTCGCCTTCAGCTTGTCTGCCAACCAAGTGCTGCCGTAGTTGCCACCATAGAGTCCTGCTCTGTTCTTGTGACGCGCGAGACGCATGAGGTCGTAGAAACGTGTTCCCTCGAAGGCAAACTCCATGGCGTACTCATCGCAAAGGATGTCCTCCATGGCGTTGATGGTGTCTTCCTTGGTGGTCGTTCCTGCCACGAGACGTTGCTGAAGCTGTTCGTTGGTCTGTGCGAGCCTTTGCATCTTCTCGCCTACGACGATGCCTAACTGATAAGGTGAACGTCCTGGGTAGTTGCCATCGGAAGTGACTCCTGCTCCGTGAGAGTGAATGCCGTAATTGTATGCAGTCGTGAACTGCGATGCATATTTTTCGCCCATGATTGGGTAGGTCTCGGTGAGGAGCTTGCGCGTGGCATTGGACACATAGACAGCGGTGGAGTCCATGGAGCGCTCGTTGATGCCCTCCTTGAGTATCATGAAGGCTGCATCGGGATAGCCGAGGCGGTTGAGTGCTTCGGCGAGGTGGAGCCAGACGGTGGTGCCACGATAGAGGATGATGTTGCCGCTCATGTACTTGCGTACCCATGTGTGGGTTTCTGTCTCGTTGTTCTCAATTTCGTTGGTGACGCGGAGCGACTGGCCGTTTTCGGCACGCATATCTCCCATCATGGCAAAATTGACATACTGCTGAGCTGGTGCTCCTGTCACTTGCTGATAGTAGTAGTATTTGCTGTTCTGCGCCATGCTGGTGTATGCCTTCGAAGGAATGAGCTGCATTTGCTCGTTCCAAAGCTCATCGGCGGAATTGGAGAGTGAGTAGTAGTTGTAGCCAAAAGACTCAGGCACCTTGGTGGTGGTTCCACGAGTGCGGTTGACGGACATCGGAATGTAGGAAATGATGTCGAGCACGGCATTGTTGACAAAGATGCTTCCGAAGGTGTTGTTGTATGCCTGCGAACCGCCCCAGTCGGAAGGCTGAATGAGGTTGTCGTGCTGAGTCCAGAATGTCTGGTTGACGGCAGCACCTATGCTATATGCCTTCTGGTCGAACTTGCAAATGTAGTTGGTGAAGTAGGTGGCTGCCTTGGCATAGTTGCCGACTTCGAGATAGAGGTCGCCCAAGATGACATCGACAGGGATGAAGCAGAGCGGTGTTGACATGCTCTTGGCCTGTCCGAAGTTGGTGGTACCGATGTTGACGCTCGTGCCATAGCTTGGCACTGGGCGACCGCTGTACTGCTCGAGGTCGGGAGCAAGTGCGTTGACGATGCCGTTGATGTCGTACTGAGGGTAGTTGCTGTTGTTGATTTGCGAGATGGTGGTCAGTGGTTCGGTGAAGAATGGCACTGTGCCATAGTTGCGAGCCAACTGCAAATAAGCCCAGGCACGGATGGCCTTGACTGCTGCGTATTCGTTCATCACCACTCGGGTGCTTCCCGTGATGAGGGTGGTGTCGCGATGGGCAATGTAGTAGTTGCAGTTGTTGATGACGCGGTAGTAAACGTATGCGCTGTCGTATTCGTTGGTGGTGGTTGCGGAGAAGTCGTGCAACTGGCGCAACGAATTGAGGGTATATTCAGTGGTGGCAACGAGTTCACCGCGCATTTCGCCCAAGAACACTTGCTGGTCGGCAAGCTGCTGCATGGCTTGCAGGATGCCGTAAGCGAAGAAGATGGAGTCGGTCTTTTCGTTGAGCTCGTAGTCGAAGGCCTGCATGGTGGAGTCCGTATCAATCATGTCGGAACAGGACGAAAGAGTGAAAAGTGAAAAGTGAAGAGTGAAAAGTGTAAGCAGCATCATCACTACGCTTCTCATCTTATGTATTATATTGTACTTCATATAGAAATAAATTAAAAATTAAAAGTTAAAAGTTAAAAATTAAAAATCACGTTGGGATTATTATCAACCACGAATTACTCGAACCTTTAGCTCTGCGTTAGCCAATGTAACGAATTTCTTTAAAGATTATTTTATCAAATTTCACGAATAAAAATGCTGGCATTTTTAAAATTAGAGTAATTAGATAAAAAAATTAATTCGTTTAATTAGTGAAATTCGTGGTTATATAATCGTTTCCAAGTTTTTTTACTTTTTACTTTAATTACAGGTTGATTTTCACACCTACGAGGAACGAGCGACCTTGTGCGATGTTTCCTGCATCGATGCCCTGATAGAGCACACCGTTGCCAATGGAGAACTCTGGGTCGCCTCCAAGATAGTGGGTAAAGGTGAGGAGGTTGCGAGCCTCTGCCCAAATGTTAAGACCTTGGAGCCAAGACCACGAACCAGGAACAGGAACATTGTAGTTGAGTTTCACGGTCTTGAGACGGAGGTAGGAACCATCCTCGATCCAGCGGTCGCTGAAACGGTTGTTGCCAAGAGGGTCGCCAAAGTTCACGCGTGGAAGTTCGGCTTGCTGACCTTCGTAGCGCCAGCGGTTGACCTCTGCCACTTGCTGGTTGAAGAAGTTGCTTCCAGCATTGAGGATGGAGCGCTGATAATTGTAAACATCGTTGCCGAGGCTGTAGTTGAAGCCAATGTTGAGCGTGAAGCGCTTGAAGGAGACGTTGGCGAAGATGTTTCCGTAGATGTCGGGGTTAGGGTCGCCGATGATGACCTTGTCGGCCTCTGAGATGATGCCGTCGCCGTTCTGGTCGATGAAGTGAACATCACCCGCCTCGAAGTTGTAGGAAGCACCTGTGGCATCCACCATGCGGAGATAGTTGCCGTTGGCAGCTGTGCTTGCTTCGGCATCGGTGGAGAAGATGCCTGCCGTCTGATAGCCGAAGAATACGCCAACAGGATTGCCTACGGACGTGAGGATGTTCTTGTCGCCATAGATGGACGAAGTGAAATCGCCGTCAGGCAACTTCGTTACCTTGTTCTTGTAATGGCCGAGGGTTGCACCCACTTCCACTGTCCAGCTCTTGCTGACCACTGGCTTCACGGAGAGGTTGGCTTCGGCACCCACGTTGCGAAGGCTACCACCATTGCTCCAGTAGTTGTTGATACCACCGATTGGGTTGTCGAACGACTTGAGCGAGAGGAGGTCCTTGGTGTTGTGGATGTAGAAATCGACGCCGGCTCCAATGCGGTTGTTGACGAAATAGCCTTGAACACCTACGTTGAACTTCGTGGTGGTTTCCCACTTGATTTCGTCGTTACCGATGTTGGTGAGTTGCAAACCTGTTGCCTGGTTGTTGTACTTCACGGCGGAGAGGCTGGTGCGAGCAGCATAGTTGGAAATGTTGTCGTTGCCGCTCATATCGAATCCTGCGTTGATGCGGAGGTAGTTGACGCCCTTGGTCTTAGGGAACCACTTCTCGTTGGTGAGTACCCATGCAGCCTGAACGCTTGGGAAGATGGCCCACTGTGTGCCAAAGAGGCTCAAGCCCTTCTTCTTACCGAAACGGCTGTTGGCTTCGGCCAAGAGGGAAACGGTGGCGAAGTACTTGTTCATGTAGTTGTAATCGAAGTTGCCGTACCACTGCATGTTTTTCCATGTGTCGTTGGCACCACTCACGTTCTGATAGCCAGAAGAAGCCGAGAGGGTAGGGTTCTTGTCGTTGGTTTCAGAGGTGTATTCGGTGGAGAGGCTTGGAGAGTCGTAGGAGAACGACTGGAAACGGAATCCGCCAAAGGCAGCAAGGGTGTGCTTGCCATAGTTGTGATTCCAATCCAAGCGGGTGTTGGTGACGAAGATGTTTTCCTTGGAGAAGAGCGACATCACCATGGAAGTGACGGTGCCGAGGTCGCTGATTTCGAAGGAAGGAACTCCCACGTATGGACGATAGTAGCGCTGGTTGTTGCGGTTGTAGCTATAGCTGAGGTCTTCGGTTATCTTCAGACTCTTGCTAATCTGATAAGTTGGAGCAAGACGAACGTTGAAGATGGTGTTCTCAGCCTTGTTCTTGTTGTCGCCATTGGCATTTTCAAGGATGGCAACAGGGTTGGCAAGTGAATAGCCGTTGCCCAACTGGCTGTAAATCTCATCATAGCCACTCAGCAAGGTGGTGTATTTTCCCTGGATGGCACTGTACTGGTAAGGGCTGACGATAGGAGCCTTGATGAGTGCCAGGAAGGTTGGCGATGTGATGGTTCCGCTGGTGAGGTCGGCACGTGCTCCATCGTCGAACACTTCGTTGTTGGTGCGGGAAATGGAAATGTCGAACTTCGTCGTGAAATTCTTGAAGATGTCGATGTCGGTGTTGAAACGCACGTTCATGCGGTCGAAACCATTCTTCTTGGCAGTAGATTTTGCATCCATGTAGCCAATGGAGAGGTTATACATACCTACGTCGTCACCACCTTGCACATTCACGCTGTAGTTCTGTGTGATGGCATCACGATAGACGTAGTCCTTCCAGTTCACATCGTTGTGGTAGGTGTAGTAGTAATAGTTGGAAGGATCGTCGTTGAGGAAGTTGAACTCGATAGGATTCTTTCGCTCCTGAATCTCTTTCATCGTTCCGAGCAGCTCAGTGGCATAGTTGCGATACTGATAGGCATTCATGGTGGTTGGGAGCGATGGCTTGAGTGTCACACCTGCATAGATGTTGGCATCGATGCGAGTGGCCTGTGAGTGTCCACGCTTGGTGGTGATGAGAATGACACCGTTGGCACCACGAGCACCATAGAGAGCAGTGGCGTTCTTGAGTACCTGCACGCTTTCGATGTCGTTGGTGGAGACATTGGAGAGCATATTCACGAACTGTCCGTCGTGGAGTGCTGGACGGTCCAACTGCATATCCTGCTCGATGCCATCGATGAGGATGAGCGGCTGTGCGTTGGCATTGAGTGAGTTCAAACCACGAATGAACATGGCAGCACCTCCGTCGGCAACACCCGAACGCTGGATGGTGTGGACATCGCCACCGAGACTGTTCTCGATGTCGGCATCAATCGCCACGTTGTTGGAGTTGCTGGTGTTCACCTTCTTTGTTGCTGTATAGATGGTGGTGTTCTCGTACATGGTGTTGAACTTGTCGCTCAACATCTTGATGACAACTTTCTGAGCACTGTCGTCGTTGCTGATGGCAACTTGCTGGTTGGCATAACCTGGCGAGAAAGCGTAGAGGGCGGTGGTGAAGGTAGGTACCTTGATGGTGAAGTTACCTTCTTCGTCGGACATGGCTGCGTATTGGGCATTGTTCAGCACCTGAAGCTGAACACCAGCGAGTGGAGCACCAGTACCCATGTCGAAGACTTTTCCGCTGATTTCCATCATTGGATATTTAGCCACTTGCTTTTCGCGCTTCGGACGCTGCACTGCTTGGGTTTCAACGGCTTCTGTCTCATCCTGAGCGAGGAGTGGGGCAGAGAGCGTGAGTGCAAAAGCACAGAGCATGAATCGGAGGCTCTGCTTGCGGAGTGTGTTATTGTTGCTTCTCATAATCAGTTTCCTCCTTTTTCATATTCTTCCATTTCGATTGGCTTCAGTAGGACAGCTGCAATGCGAAGGTCGCGAGTGTAGGTGTCCATCATGGTTTTGTTGAAGACACTGAAAGGAGACGTTATCTTGATGTTTGGATAAAAATTTCTGAGGCCGTTATAGCAAACAGGGAAAGTGTGCTGGCCAATGAAGAGGGTGTCAATCTTAGTCACATCGTTGCTGAATGTGCCGAAATCCTTATCAACGAGACTTCCGTTGGCACTGCAATAGTTGAGTGTCACGTTGATTTGATTAGGCTTGTTCTCGCGAAGTGAGTCTGCCAGGGAAATGTTGGCTGGCACCATCACAAGAGAGATGTTGTAGGTGGTGGAGAGCACATTTGGCAGGAAGATGTCGAGCTCTGGCTTCGAGTAGGTGCTGGTTGGCTCTACCCATGTGTAGCGGAGCGATTCGCGCATTTTTGTGAAGTCGGCCTTTGTAGAGTCGGGGTCATCCACACGCATTTCGTGAGCCGTTCCTGTGAGGATACGAGCACGATTGACAATGGAAGAAGCGGTGATGGCAGGTGCGAAGGTCTCCCATGGATGGAAAGCGATGGAATCCAAAATACGAACGGTTCCGTTGCTCATTTCGATGGTCTCTGAACTTGCCTTCAGAATCTCTGCAGGATTCGAGAACTTTGCATAAGCTGTGGAACGGATGGAGTCCTCGGCTGTGAAGCTCGTCTTGCTGAGAATGGCATTGTAGGTGTCGTTGTTGCTGAACGCAAGGTTGCGAACCATGCTGCGCTTCACAAGGGAGTCGGTCATGTACTCTGTGTCGAAAGAGCTAACCTGCAAGGTCTGAATGTCGCTGTTCGACGTGGAGTTGGCCAAATCCTGTGCCTTCAGAGTGCTGATGTACTTGTAGTAAGACTTTGAAGCATTGTAGCGCTTCACCCATGCATCGTTCGAAGGGTAGAGGAATGTGTAGGTACTGTCTTCCTCATCCAAACCAGCGTTGAGGTAGTTGAGCAGTGTGTTCTCTGTCACCATCACGGAGTCGATGTAGGTCTGACGACCGTCAACGATTGGTCCCACCACCGAACGCTCTTCATCGAGGTAGGTGTATTCGTAGTTGCGGAAATATTTGGCGATAGAGTCCTCACCAAATCGCTCCTGAATGTATTCATACACGTTAGGGAGGAACGGAGCATCAGCAGCAAGAATGTGCATCGTGCCGTTCACGCTTGGCAAGTTTGCTTTCTCCACCTTTACGCCCGAATAGGTGTAGGCATTGGCTTCACCTGCGAAGATGTGACTCTTCAGGTTGAGTGTGCGAATGCGCTCGGAGAAGATGCCCGATGCAGGATGGTTGTATTCAGCAATGTGGTTCTTCACAAACTGGTAGAGCACATCCTTGTCATTTTCTTTCAAGAGAGCCTGCACATCGTAAGTGCCATTGAGCGGAGCCCACACCGTATAGTAGTGAGCTGCCTTGAGTTCATCATCGAATCCGACTTTCTGGATGATCTTGGCAAAGTCGCTGAGTTCGGGGTTCTGCGAAATGTTTTCCCAGAGCGAGAGGTCGGCAGAAGCATTCACGGCATCTGGCTTCACCTCATTGTAATCATTCCAGTCGGAGCATGAGGTGGCAGTCAGCATGGCTGCTGCCCCCATCATAATTCCTATATATTTATGTAGTTTCATATAGCTTTGATTGTTTATTGAAATTGCTTCCTTTCAACGAAATCTTTTTTTCATTTGAGAGTGATACACTTGCATCTCTGTGTCTGTGTTAGTACCAGTCCTCAGAGTATTGGTCGTTGTTCACAACAGAGATTGGTACAAGTTCGATGAAGTCAACCTGCCACTTCAAGTCGGTTTCGTCGCTGATGACGCTCTTGATGCGGAACCAATGGTCGTCGCTCTGCTTGAACTGAAGCGTGCCGAGGATGCGACGCAAAGTGACAACTCCGTCACCACGGCAGTTGGAGGAGGTGAGCTCGTCACCACCTGTGCCTGGATGTCCACGGAAACTGAATGGAGCACGCATGTAGCCACGGCTGCGCATGGCAATGTCGGTGGCAATGCCTCGGTCGTCTTCCTCATAGAATGGAGTCCAACCGATGCGTGGGTCGCTTTCCTGAATACGCACGTCGAGTGGAATGTCGAGTGCCTGCATACTCTGCACGTTGGTGCTTGTGCCCAAGTAGAACTGCATCATGCCTCCGTGTCCCATAGGAGAGTAGAACAGACGGAATTCGTATGTGCCCGTTGGTACAGGCGGAATCTTGATGGCGATGTCGTAGTTGTTCCAGCCTTGGAAAGCATCGGCCTGGTATGCACGGTAGTCGCCCTTCACGTTGTAACGCAAGTTGGAGGTCGTGTTATACACCTTCACATCTTTGAAGAAATCCGTTGGGAAGGCAACGCGGGCACCACTGCCACCACCGTTGAGAATACTTACTTCGTTCATCGACATGTAGCGAATGCCTGTGTTGATGAACTCCTCAAGGTAAGTGGTCGTTTCGAAGCGGAGACGTTCGTTCAGCACACCGTCAGGAACTTGGCTTCCATAGAGCAACATGCTGCGGATAGGGTGGATATAACCATTGTAAGCCATGATGTCCTCACGAATGATTGGCACACCCTGCGACCTCACTTCGTGGTTCGTACCCATCGTACCCACTTCGTTTGTCAGTGTGTTGAAGGTACGGTAGCGGTTGATGTAGAGGTTCTTGCCTGGCTGAGGCTCCCAAATCTTCAACAGTGTGTTAGGGAGCATGGTCTCGTAGTAGTCGTATGGCTCACCACCGTTCACGTAGTTCCATTTTGACACCGCTGTGCTTACGCCTGTCTGGTTCTCAAATACCAGCTGGTCTTGTGCCATGGAAGCGTAGAGGATGTGGTAAGCAACGAACATGTTGAGTGCATTGAAGCGCTCTGTGTAGTCGTTGGCTGTGCTCACGGTGAGTCCTTTCTCGCTCATGTAGTCGTACCACGATGGAGCATTTCGATAAAAGTTGTTCACGTAGCTGATGAGGTCTTCAATCGAGTGAATGCCATAGTTGGCAAACACGGCATCGCTTTCTGCAAAGATGGTAAAGCCGATAGGGCAGGTGGTAGGCTGATAGAGCACATCGCCATTGGTGTCGCTGTGGTCGGACATCAGCTCCCATGTTTTTCCCTTGTCGCTTTTCGATACTGAATCTGCCAGTGCAGTCAGCTGGAGAGCCTCGTTGAAGATGGTATAATCTTTCAGATACTTGAAGGTGTCACCCAATAGGCGAGTTGTGCGTGGCACCACCTTGTTGATTTTGTGTACCACTCCGTTCACCACTTCGTTGTCTTCACTCGTGATGATGGAAACACCATTCAAAACAGTGCGACCTAAGGAATCAACAGTGGTGGAGATTGGTCGTCCCAACATGGTAGAGATGGTAGTGCCTGCTCCACCCATTTCGATGATGCTATAGATGCCGTTAGCTATGTGATATTTGGCAATGTCGATGCAAAGGCTGTCGGAGAGACCTTCCAACGAATTGCTGCTCATGCCATTGTGATCCACAACGGCGTTCGGATCGTTCCACAAGCTATCAACATATAATGCCACGCCTTCGTTGGATGGCGCATATACCGTATATTGTCCGTAGGCAGCCATGCTTCGAAGTAAGTTGGCGCGCTGCAGGATGTAGGTGAACGACGTGAGGGTAGAGTCTTGCTTGATGAGGCTCTCGATGGTTTCACCCGTACTGGTATAGAGGTTCTCACCGTCTGGTTCGTCCACGCATGACACGAGTCCGAAACCTACGCTGGAAATGGCGAGCAAAGCTGCCGAAAAGAAATTCTTTATTGCTTTCATATTGAGTTCCTCCATGTTTTTAATAGTTCTTTTCCCACTGGTCGCTCGACGAGTAAGCTGGATTCTGCTTCAGCAGGTCGTTCGCTTTGATTTCGTTTTCGATGATTGGCATATAGAGGTAAGGCTCTGTGCGCATCTTTGCACTCACGGAAGTTCCTCCTGATGTGTATTTGCGAGTCATCAGGCTCATCATGTCCCTGCTCACGTTTGGCAGAGTCTTACCCTGTTCTTGCTGGCGTGCAAGGGTGGTGGTGTAGTCCACGTTTTCCATCTTGCGATAGCCATAACGCATGAGGTCGTACCAGCGCTTGCCCTCGAAGCAGAGTTCGCGCAGACGCTCGTTCAGCACGAGGTTCTCCATGCGGTCGAGTGTGTTGTAGTTACCCCATTTCAGAGAGTCGTTCGAAAGACTTCCCTCATAGATGGAGCGGTCGTTCACAGCTTTCACGATGTTGAATGCCTGACGCAGCAATGTGTCGTTCTCATCCACGGCGAGTTGAACCATTGCTTCGGCTTTCATCAGCATCACGTCGGTCAGACGATACACAATGTAGTTCTGGCGGAAGTTGGCAAATGCACGGTCTTCGTTGTTGCGTTCTCTGCCAGTGGCAGCTCCTGGATTGCCTGTTGACCAGGTAGTCTGAGTGACAAGCTTGCGAATGTCGTATGATTCGTCTGATTTACCTGCTTTATAGACATTCTCTACGAAGCGGTAGTCACCGTTCTTCTCATACACCATGTTATTTCCGCGCATTCCAAAGATGGATGCTGCACGAAGATAGCCGTAGGTGGAATAGTTACCAGCATATTTATAATAGTATTGGCAAAGTGCGGTGTTGCTGTTGTTCGAACCGTCGAATTGCAGTTCGAGGATGCTTTCCTCCGCATTCTGATTGATGAACAGGCTGGAGTAGGCTTCGTTTCCTGCAACGAGAGGATATTCCTGTTCCTCAATCTGCAGGCGCCTTGTCTGGTGCTGAGCCTTCTTGGATTCAATCACCTTGTTGCTGTAGAAAACGGCTTGTTCATAGTCGCTGGAACTGTCCATGATGGAAGCACGCCACAAATAGATGTCGGCAAGCAGTGCATCCACACCGTCCTTGTTGAACCAACCCACGCGGCGCCAATCGCTATAGGCCTCTGCCGAGATGATGTCGGCTTCTGCCTCCTTCAAGTCGTTGATGCAGCAAGTGAGCACGGAGTCGGGCGATGATTGAGCCAAGCGCAAGTCCTGACTGCTGTTCATGTATGCCTTCGAGGAATAAGGTACGTCGCGGAAGTTGCGCACCAAGTAGAAGTAGCAAAGAGAACGAAGCGCCTTCATCTGAGCGCAATCGGATTTCCAGTCACCTTCGGTGTAGGAAGGGTCGATGTTGATGACAGCTTGCGACTTTTCCAACACGATGTTGCAGATGTTGATGACGGAATAGAGCGATGCCCAGTTGGCGTATGTGTTAGTTATCTGCAAGTTGGCAGCATAGATTTCATTCAGAGCCTCTGTTGTGGAGTTGCTGATGGAGTTTACGAGCACCAACTCGTCGGAACGAAAATCACCCCAAACAATCAGACGGGAAATCACGTCGGCGGAAAGCATACTCTTGTAAGCACCGTTCACCATTGACGATACATCTCCTTTGGTCTGCCAGAAATCCTCGTCAACCGTCTTGTTGTAAGGCAGCAATTCAGTATCTACACAGGAACTGAGCATCAGACCTGCTGTTAATATGATGAATGAAAGTATCTTTTTCATAATCCTTCAGTTTTTAGAATCCAATGTTTATGTTTGCTGTGAAATACTTAGCACGTGGAGTCTTCGAATTATCGGTTGCAACACCCCATGAACCAACACTGATTTCTGGGTCTGTACCGCTATACTTCGTCCAGCAGTAGATGTTGTTGACAGAGAGGGAAGCCTTCAGACTGCTGAGTCCCCATCTCTTCACTTGCTTGCTTGGGAAGCTGTACATAATCTGCAAGTTCTGGAAACGGACGAATCCACCATCTTCAATGTAGCGGCTCGAACCCTGCCAGTTGTAGCCTGTACCGTACATGGCACGTGGCATAGGCGTGTCGTCGCCATCCTTGCGCCAGCGCCAGTTCACAGTCGAGCTCTGGTTGTAGGTGTCATACATCTTTTCAATCTGCATACGTGCGTAGTTGAAAATCTTGTTGCCGAAGCGGAACATGAAACGTGCCTTCAGGCTCCAGTTGCCATATTTGAAGTTGAAGTTGAAACCACCGTTCACCTTAGGCAGAGAGTTGCCGAGATAAACAATGTCGAGGGCATTGATTTGTCCGTCGTTGTTGATGTCCTCATAGATGGCATCACCGCCTTGGAACGTGTAAGTGGAACTTCCGTCAGCGTAGTTGTAAACCAAGTGCTGAGGAGTGCCCTGATTGGTCATCAGCACCTTTCCATCGGAACCAATCACCACTGGGAAGGTCTTGCCTGCAGCCAACTGCTCATAAATCCAAGCCTCGTACTGAACTGCATTCAGGTTGTGCTCCTTCCTGTAGTTCTCCAAGTAGTCGTAAGAATACTGATAGACTCCCTTGTAGCGGAATCCGTACATCGAACCGAGAGGGTTGTTGAGCTGAACGCGATTGAGCAATGCACCGCGAGTCGTTGCCGACCACTCTGTGTTGATGGAAGCCAAAACGGTTGGGTCCATTTCCTTGATGAGGTTCTTGTTCTGAGCGATGTTGAAGCTCATGCCAAACGTGAACTTACCCTTCTTGATGATGTCTCTGGCATTGAAGTTCAATTCCCAACCTTGGTTTGTCATCTCGCCTACATTTGCCCAGCTCATGGAGCCGAAACCTGTGGTGCGAGGAATACCTACGCTCTGCATCAGCAGGTCTTTCGTGTCCTTATAATAATAGTCGAAGTCGAAGCTCAGCTTGTTGTCGAGGAATCCGAGGTTGAAACCGAGGTTCACACTGCTAGTCTTTTCCCAGCGCAGGTCATCCAACTTCAGGGCATCGAGTGCTGCTGTGTTGGCAGCGGTGCTTCCCACACCGTAGTAACCAGCTGAAGTGGAGTAGGTGTTGAAGTAGAGGTAGTCGGCTGAAGGAGCGCGTCCGTTGATACCGTAGCTGGCACGCAAACCGAGAATGGAAACCTTCACCTTGTCCATCAATGGACGCATGAATGGTTCGTCGCTGATGTTGTAGCGGAGCGAAACGCCTGGGAAGTAAGCCCACTTGTGAGCAGGACCGAACTTGGAGTTACCATCGGCACGCATTGAGAAGCCCACGCTATAGCGTCCGTCCTTGTAGGAAGCGTGCATGTTGTAGAGCAAGTTCTGGTCTGCAGAACGGCTGTTGCTACTGCTCATTGCGCTGAGATATCCGTCAGCCACGGTGGAAGTGATGCCACCAGGCAACTGCTGCATGGTGTTGCTCTGAGCGCTACTCTTCGACTTGTGGAACTCATACTGAGCCATCATAGTCAGGGAGATGTCCTCGTTGTTGAAGTGAGGAGTGTAGTTCAGGCGGGTTCGGCTACCAATGCGGAAGCGGTTGCTTTCCGAACTGATGCTCTGGTTATATATTCCGCTGGTCCAAGCATTGGTTGACAACGATGCTGGATACCAAGATGGAGAGCTGTTAGAGTAGATATCGAAGTCGATACGCTGTTCTAAGTTCAAGCGGTGAGAGTGGTCGTCTGTGCCCAGGAGTTCATACTTGAGCGTGAAGTCTGGAGTCAGACGATAGGTCGTTTCCTTCTGCCAAGCGTTGTGGGCAATAGCCACAGGGTTGCCGAGTGTACGGATAGCACTGAGGCGAGTGGAGGAGAAGTTGCCTGCGTAAGGGTCGCCGCTTGGATTCATGATGTAGAATTCATCCGTATCGTTTCCGTTGGCATCCTGACGATAAATCGACATGTTTGGTGCCATGTTCAGAGCCTTTCCAAGGAGTGTGTTCTTTCCGGAGCCATCCCAGTTACGATTGTTGTTCGTGTAGGTGAGGGCGAAGTCGGTCGAGAAGCGGATGCGGTCACTCACGTTGTAGTCGAGGGCAAGGCGAGTGGTGAAACGGTCGAGGGTTTGCTTGATGATGGTACCTGTCTGATGGTCATAACCTCCACTGATGCGGAAGGTGGCACGCTCACCACCACCCGTGAGGTTGAGGTTGTAGCTGTGCTGCTGACCAAACTGAGTCACGGCATCCACCCAGTCCGTATTGTTGTTCCAGTTCTCATATTCTGCCCAACTCTTGTCGTAGTTCAGTTCGGCAATGTTAGTCGTTGCGTTCGATGCCTGAGCAGGATTGTAGAATTCCTCCTTCATCATCATCGTATAGTCGTCACCGTTTAGCAGGTCGTAGCCCTTTGGCTGCCATGTACCTGTAAACTTATAATCGAACGTGACGTGTGTCTTACCACGAACACCGCGCTTGGTTGTAATCAGAATTACACCGTTGGCACCATTCGCACCCCAAACAGCGGTTGCGGCAGCGTCCTTCAGTACGGTGATGCTCTGGATATCCTGTGTGTTCACAGAGAGCAGCGAAGCATATTCCTCTTCGCCTGCATTCTGGAAGTCGAAGTTTTCGTCAGGGTTGTCGAAGATTTTGTCGTTCACAACAATCAGAGGGTTGGCATCGCCCGTGATGGTGGTCACACCACGCAGACGCATCTGAGTACCGGCACCGAGGTTACCTGAGTTGGCAACGATATCGAGACCTGCAATCTCACCCTGCAGGGCTTCGTCGGCACTCGTGAATGCCAGACCTTCCACGTCTTCCATGTTCATCGTCTGCTGTGCCACGGAGATTTCCTTCACTGGGATGCTCAGTCCGCCCGACTGCGTGCGAGTGGCTTTCACAACCACTTCCTGGATGGCAACGGCATCGCTGCTCATGATGATTTTGAAAGTGCGCTTGCTGCCGATGTCGAGCACTTGTGTCTTGTTTCCCACGAAGGAAACGACGAGTTTGTTCTTTCCGCTTTTGATTGGCATAGAGAAGTTACCATTGGCGTCTGTTGCGGTAGCATTGACAACACGATTGTTGGCATCACGCTCCACCACATTTGCCATCATCACAGGGCCGAAGTCGTCCTCAACCGTACCCGAGATGCGGTCATTGGTCTGTGCCATTGCCATCTGCACCATCGTGCAGAGGAGCAGTAATATAGCTAATATCTTTTTCATACGATTTCTTATAGTTTCAAGCCCCCTTCCAGCTCCCCCGAGGGGGAGAGAAGCCATCCGGAAGGCTGTTTAGTTTTCGTCCTAATTATCATTCTTTTTTCCCCCTCCCCTCGGGGAGGCTGGGAGGGGGCTTTCTTTGACCTTCTTCTACAATTGATTGATTGCTTTGCGTCGCACATATTCCTTTTGAGCATTCACTCTTGCAGCTTTCGTTGCCCATTCTGCGTCAAATCGCTTGTTTTTGCTGTTGTAGAGAGGCTCAGTAATCTCGTGTATAGCACAAAACGAAGAGGTGGTGATTGCTGTCGCACTTCTTCTGTCTGAGTTGAACCAATAGTCGCGTGTCATGTAGTTTGTCAGCTTCGTAGCGTCGTTGGCATCCACGGTGTGTTCCACGCCTGCCAAGTCCTTCACCACCAGTTTCTTGTTGCCACCCGATACATTCAAGTCGAGCGAAACACCCACTTTGTCATACGACAAGCTCTGATAGGTACCGCTTTCCACCTTGTTGTCGGCATAGATACTGATGCTCTGGAAATGATAGCGGGCGAAGTCACGCATAGCTTTCACCTTCGTCCAAAGTTCGCTCTTCATGGCTTCCACTTTGGCTTCGTCGCTCTCGGTGATGCCCTCGTTATAGACAGCCTCGATGTCCGACCAGCTTGGGAGTCCAGCTTCGTATGCTTTCTGCATGGCCTCGTTGTCTGGAGCATAGAGGGTGTAGTTGTAGGTGTTGAACATCTTCACGTTCTCGTCCAGGCAGGCCTGCTCTATCTTGGCTTTACCGCTGCCGTAGGTGCTGGTGAAGATGGTGTATTGTTCTTGTTCTGTGGTTCCAAACTCGTTCTGAGTGGCGTCAATGCCAATCCAACTCAAGATGTTTTCAGCTGCAAAACCAGCGCAGAGCTGGTAGAACTCGCTGAACTGGTTGTTGCTCTGCAACACTTTCGACACACTCTCCTGTGGAGCCTGAATCACGTGGTCAATTCGGTACGCATGTCCGTTCTTTTCCTTGTAGTCCACTTCAATCTTCGAAGGAGTGATGCCATTGTAGAGTTGTGAAGCTCCATAGACACTGTTGCCTACCTTGCCGCCATCCACATAGATTTCGCCACCGTGCTTCGTCTTATAGTAGCTGTTGGTCATACCAATCGAGTCACCATCTTCAAGGATGATGGTGTGGTAGTTCAGAATATCGGAGAGAGCCGACTTGATGCGAGCCAAATGGTTCTGGTTCGTCAAGCTCAGTGTGGCAATCAAGTCACCCACCTCGCCGGTCTCTGGGTTGTACTTGTAAGTTTGGGTTGTGAATCTTTCTCCTCTATAGTTAGGATCGGAGTTGTACCAGAAACGGATTACTTCCTGCTGGTTGTGTCCCAAAGTAGTTGGGTCGATGTAGTACTGGTCGAATGCCTCGTCATCAGGAATGAAGAAAGCATAGTTGGCACTCATGGCCAAGAGGTAGAATCGGAAGTCGATGCCCAAGTAGATGCGGTCCTGCACGGCCCAGTTCATCACGCGCATGTCGGGATAAGAAGAGGATGGTGCCAAAACTGCCTGATACTCGTCAGGGGCAATCATGTCTTTCAGGATATAAATCACACCGTTGTTGGCAAAGCGGATGTCGTATTTGCCATCGGTTTTCGTCTGCAAGTAGCTCATGTTCATGCCCATGTTCTCGCTGGCGTCGTTCGAAATGGTGGTGAACTTGCTTGGAACGGTAGCGGAGAACGATGACTTCTGCAAGTTGCGCACAAAGGAAGTCAGTATCTGCTTGTTAGCGATGTGCAGCGAGTCGAGGTTCTCAATCAGGTTCTCCTCTGTGTTAGCCTTCTTGCCGTAGATGTCGATGAGGTAAGCACCTGCACCGCCTGGGAGGAAGTATTTCTTCACAGCATTGTCGTCAGGAATGAACATCGCGCCAATGTCGGTAATCGTGTTGTCCTTGCCTGTGTTGTAGTTGCTGGCAGGATAATACTGGTTCCAACCTGGGTCGTAGGAGAGTACCACCGAGCTCGACAAGGTCTTGCCGTTAGGATCCTCAATCAGTGTTGCGTTCTGAGAACGTGAACTCAGATAACGCTTCTCGAAGATGGAGTCAATCTGCTCGTGTCCGTTCTGAATGGCCCAGGCATTATAGTTGTTAGTTATGGTTGCATTATAATAAGGTGCAGCGTAATAGTCCAGGATGTGGTTGAAAATCTTGGTATTCGCACCGCGTGCCAGCACGTCGGCCATGTTGCCTGGCGGAACCAGCACATCCTTCACTTGGTGGATATAACCGTTCTTGCAGGTGATGTCGCTGGCAATCACCTGGTCGTCGAAGATGTAAGCACTGCCTTCCGTGTAAGGAGTTCCCGTCAGGATGGCAAAGTCACTTTGTTCGCCGCTCACGGTGATGTTGTTGGTGAGCATGTGTTCACGAGTGAAGTGTACCATCATTGGACGAGTAGCATCGCTTACCAGATACATGCCTCCGTTCCTCTCGCGATAGCGGTCCCAATAGGAGTTGTTCTTTGGCAAGTCCTTGCCCGCAATGTGAGTCACAGAGTCAATCACGCTGATGCTCGTCTGGTGCTTCACAGCATCTCCCTTCACCACATCCGTCGTACCATTCGACACGTTTGGAAGCATACTCAGCAGCAGAGCATTGTCAATCATTGACGAATACAGCAGCAGTTTCTTCTGAGTGTTGCTCAGCTGATAGTAGCTCTGAACACCCCAAATGTTGGATTGGAAGAAGCGGTCGAAGGCCTCGTCGTTCGCAGGGAAAATGGTCTTACTACCCGTACGGCTGAGCGTTTCCATTTCGCCCAAGTCGCTAATCAACATCTTGTAGGTGTTGAACGTGCCTTGTAAGCCATTTCGTTCAGGATTCGACAATTCCTCATAAATGCTCTCGCCCAAGAAACTTGGCTTGGAGTCGGCATCCACTTCTTCATACTTGTCCACACAGCTGTTTAGCAAGGCCAAACCAGCCAAGGGAATCAATAGAAAGAATTTTTTCATAAGGATAATAGTTAGTTGAATTATAATTATAATTTGCCGCAAATTTATAAAAAAATTTAAGAAACTCAAAACATTGTTTAACGCTTTGCGCGCATATATGAACTATATTTAATGTTTTTGAACGATTTTTTGCTCCTTCCAGATGGAAAGAAATTAGAATAAACATATTATACCAATTAATTTCTTTCGATGAATTCGCCAAAAATTGCATTCTGTGTTATGCGCTATCAAATCTAAGGTCTAAAGTCAAAGGCTAACCATCCGGAATGAACTTTTCACTTTTCCTTTTTCACTTTTCACTCCCTCCCCTTGGGGAGGTTGGGAAGGGATGCCAGCATCCCGTTGTCATCATGTCCCCTTTTTCTTCTTCATGTTCATTTGTGAAAAACCTCAGAGCGAGTGATGCTTGAGTACAAAGACAACCGACTTCACCCTTTTGACTCGACATACTAAAAAAGTGTCTATGATGCTAATCTCAATAAAGTGTTGCCTATTGTTCAGAAATTCATAGGTAATAGAAGTGATGTTAAGAGAATAGTTTTTCCTTTCTGTGTGCCTGTATTAGAAAAAACTGAGTAGAATTTGATTATGTGGAATACGGAAACTATTTCAAATGCTTGTCAACGATGCTTTGGAGCTTCGCTAAGTTCTGGGCATTGTTGGCTGCCAAGATGCCAGAGGGTTCGGAGAGGGAAGGAAAGTCGGCATGGAGGTTGGAGATGACACCACCTGCTTCCATCAGAATGAGGGAAGCGGCTGCATAGTCCCAAGGGGAAAGACAGTATTCGAAGTAGAGTTCGCAGCGCCCCATAGCGAGGTAGCAGAGTTCGGGTGCTGCAGCTCCGAAGCGACGCAGGTCGTTACACTGCATGAAGGTATCGACGATGATGTCGGAACAGAGTTGTGCTGCTTCCTTGTGATAGACTGCCAGAGCGGTGCAGAAAAGAGAGTTGCTGAACGGACGCTTCGACACATGGATGGGTTTGCCATTCAGAAAAGCACCTTTGCCTTTCTCGGCAGAGAAGAGTTCGTTGGTGCGTGGCAAATACACCACCGACATTTCCATGTCTTTGTTGTGTTGCAAGCCCACGCAGATAGCGCATTGGTCAATGCCTCGGCTATAGTTGGCTGTTCCATCGATGGGGTCGATAATCCATGTGTATTCCTTGCCTAATCGGTGCTTGTCTTCTTCCTCGCAGAGAAATCCACAACCAGGAAGCAGTTGGTTGAGCTTGCTTTTCAGAAACTCCTGTACTGCCACGTCGGAGGAAGTCACGATATTCGTGACGCCATCTTTCTCTAAAATGTCGAATCCATCAGTGAGCATCAGCGAAGATGCTTGCTTGACGATTCCTATCAACTCGTTCATCATCATGGTCTTTATCAATGATTATGTTTTCTTTTACAGGGATTCTAAGGATTTAAAAGGATTCAAAGCACGGGACAATTCATTGAATCTTTTTTTATCAAGGATTATAAGGATTAAAAGGATTCATAGCACTTGATAATTCATTGAATCTTTATTTTTTATCAAGGATTTTAGGGATTAAAAGGATTCATAGCACATGAAAAAATCCTTCAAATCCTTTAAATCCTTGATAATTTTGTCAGGGATAATTTAGAATGAATTCATAGCAAAGGAAAATCCATGAAAATCCTTTAAATCCCTGATAATAGAACAAGAATTTCTTTGATTAGTACCAGTCCTCAGCATATTGGTCGTTGTCGATGACGCTGGAAGGAACCAATTCCAAGAAGTCGATACCCCATTTGAGGTCGATGGCATCGGCTACTACGTTTTTCAGACGGAGGTAGTAGTTTTCGCTTTGCTTCATTTGGATACGTCCGAGGATTCGGCGGATACTCTGCTGACTGCCTCGTGTGTTGCCCGTAGTGAGTGGGTCATAGCCTTCACCGGCATGGCCCGTGAAACCATAGCTGCCACGCATGTAGCCGCGGTTGCGCATGGCGCGGTCGGACTCGATGCCCAAGTCTTCCTCTTCGTAGAAGTATGTCCAGCCAATGCGTGGGTCGTCGGACTGAATACGGATGTCGAACGGAACGCCGAGAGCTTCCATCTTCTGCACGTCGGTGCTCGTTCCGATATAGAACTGCATCATGCCGCCGTAAGGCACCGTGGCGTAAGGGAATCGCAATTCATATACGCCCGATGGCACGGGTGGTAACTTCACGCAGAAGTCGTAGTTGTTCCATCCCTGGAAGATGTCGGCTTGATACGACCACCAAGCACCCTTCGGTCCCACACGGATGTTCGTTGTGGTGTTGTAGGAATGGAAATTGTCGAGATAGTCGATAGGGATGGCAATACGCACGCCGCTACCGCCATTGTTCATGGCTGAGAACTCGTCGGGGTAGGTGTAGCGGATATTGTTGTTGATGAGTTCCACAAACATTTCGTTGGCATCGAAGCGCAAACGCTCGTTGAGTACGCCATTTGCCACGTTCTTGTCGTAGAAAAGCATACGGGCGATGGGGTGGATATAGCCGTTGTAGGCAACGATGTCCTCACGAATCACCTGAGTGCCTCGGTCAATCAACGTGTGGTTGTTGCCGAGTGTGCCAATGCCGTCGGTCAGTGTGTTGAAAGTCTGGTAGCGGTTGATGAAAACGTTATTACTACCACGTGGCTTCCATAGTTTCATCAGTGTTTGAGGAAGCATCGTCTCGTAGTAGTCGTAAGGTTCACCTTCGTTCACGTAGTTGTAGCGCGAAACCACGTCTGCCACACCCGTCTTGCGCTCAAACACCAGTTGGTCTTGTGGCATGGAGGCATAGAGAATGTGGTAGGCAACAAACATGTTGAGGGCATTGAAGCGCTCGGTGTAGTCGTTGCCCGTGCTCACTTGAATTCCCTTTTCGTTGAGCAAGTCGTACCACGAAGCCGCGTTCTGATACACTTTGTTGACGTATGCCACTAAGTCGTCGAAACTATGAATGCCATAGTTTGCAAAAGTTTCGTTGGATTCGGCAAAAATGGTGTAGCCGATGCGACATTCAGTAGGGTAGTAAAGTACCGTACCGTCGGTGTCTGTGTGGTCAATCATGGAGTAGGTTTTACCCTTGTTTGACTTCTTCACCGAATCGCATAAGCCTGTGCGCTGCAATGCCTCGCTGAAGATGCTGTAGTTAGGAAGGCGGCGAAGGGTTTCGGCTAACAGTCGGGTGGTGCGTGGCATCACCTTACTGATTTTGTGCAACACGCCATTCGTGGCTTCGTTGTCCTTGCTTGTCAGTATTGACACACCGTTGAGCACAGTGCGGCCCAACGTATCCACACTGACGGAGAAACTGCGTCCGAGGAAGGTGTTGAACGTGCCGCCTGCATCGAGCATGATGGTTCGAAAGACACCGTTGGCAAGGTGATACTTGGCGATGTCGATGCAGAGGCTGTCGGTCAGCCCCTGGAGCGAGTTTTCTTGCATTCCATTATGGGGAACGGCTGCTTCTTTGTCGTTCCACAGCGAGTCGATATAGGAAGCAATGCCTGCGTTTTCGGGTGCATAGCAGGTGAACTGCCCGTATGCATCCATTGAGCGCACCAAGTTGGCGCGCTCAAGGATATAGTGAAACGAAGTAAGGTTGGAGTCCGACTCAATGAGGTTGGCGATGGTTTTTCCTGTCGAGGTATAAAGATTTTCCCCGCTTGGGTCATCCACACAGGCCGAGAATCCCATGCTCACAGCCAACATCATGGCCAACGCTGTTTGCTTGTTGAGAATCTTCATTCGTAGCTAATTAAAGGTAGGTTGACGATTATTTGCTGCAAATTTAGAGGATTATTTTTTCTTTTCAAAAGAAAATGCTTACAAATTCTTGATAATCTGTGCCTCCATGATGCGAAGAACACCATTTCCTTTGGCAATCACGTCGTTGTTTTTGGCTTCCAATTCACCCATGTTGTCGAACATGTCGCCATCGCGAACAGCTCCTATCAGTTGCACTTTGATTTTCTGTACTTTCTTACCAACAGGGAAGTGTATGTACGACAGGCTCTTAGGAGTGTAGCCTCGCCAGATGAGTTCGCCATCGGCATAAATCTCCACGGGATAGCTCTTGCGGCGGAAATCACCCATTTTCATTTGCAGTTCTTTCACTTCGGTTGGTTCAATCTCGAACTCAATCCAAGCATCGTCGAGCGACTTGTCGCGGCTCACCCAGATGCTGCGTTCATTGTCGTCGAAAGCAGCACTCACCTTGTCTGCATTGCTGCCAGCCGAAGCTCTGAGAATAGGAATGTCTATACCGCTTGGAACGAAAGAAGGGGTACGTGGCGTCTCACCCTTAGAGTAGCGGGAAGCCAAACCTTCGGAAGTCAGCGTTTTTGTCAATCCGTTCTGTGTGGCAAATACTTGTGTGTTGAAATCGATGCTTGCCATATTCAGTCCTTCAGCGTATGCCTTGAGCACCACCTTGCCAGCCTCGGTCGTGGAACGAAGCATCACACGATTGACGCCAGCCTCCACAGGCAGTGTGGTTTCGAGCACATGATTTGGATTGCCCTCACCACGATAATAGCTTTCGCGTTCTTGTGTCACAGGCTTGTATTCTCCCGTCGGTGTACTGATGCCACCACGCCATTCGGCAGGACCTTCCAGCTCGAAGCGCACATTGCGGTTGTCGAGAGGACAACGTCGACCTTGACGATCGACCACTTCATACTGCACCAGCACCACGTCGGCACCATCTGCTTTCCAGCCTTGTGGATTTTCTATCTTTGTGAGCTTTAGTTCGTAGGGCTCACCCGCTGTTTGGAGGGTGTATTCCGAGTTGTCGGCAACGGCTTTCAGTTCGCCTGCCTCGTATGGTACGTTTTTGAAAGTGTAGAGGTAACGGTATTCATGCTTTGGAGTGATTCCCGAGTCTTTTCCGTTGATGCGGAGCGACACTTTTTTTCCGTTGGATACGACAAAAATGCGAGGAATGGTATCACCCTTCTGGTAGTTCCAATGTCCCACGATGTAGGTGCGAGGAGCGATGTCGTCCACCCATCCGTCCCACATCACCTGATGAGCGAAAAAGGCATCCTTCGGAATGCGCATGGCGTCTGTTACGCCACTGCGGCGGTAGTTCTCTTCACCACGGCAGTGAGTCTGCGTGTCGGAGAAGATGATTTTCACACCGCCCGAATTCACACGGGTGGCAGTGCCAGGACGTTCCGTGTAGTAGTCGTACCAACGACGCACCAGTTCCTCCACGAAGTCATCCGCATTGCGGTTGTAGGCTGGGGCAGGGGCATTGCGATAGAGCGGACCTTCACCTTGCTTGTGATAAGGATAGCTCCATGAATTCCAGTATTTGCGCAGACCTTCGTCGCGGCAATATTCCATCATCCACATCGGCTTCTTCTTGCTTTTGTTCACATAAAGCATTTCGCCTCCGTATTCGGCTTCGTCGATGTCGAGCATTTCACGGCTACCGATGGCACGACCGCCAAAAAGGTCGAATTCATCGCGAATTTTCTTCATTTCCACCATGTGCTCCTGTGTGATACCGTGGTTGCCACATTCATAGAAGATGATGGAAGGATTGTTGCGGAAATAAATGATGGCATCGCGCATCAGTTCCACACGCTGTTCCCAACGGCGGTCACTCACGTCGGCTTCAGCATCGCCCGCAGGCATAGCTTGCAAGAGTCCCACGCGGTCGCAACTTTCCACGTCCTGTCGCCAAGGAGCCACATGCATCCAGCGCATCACGTTACCACCACTCTGCACCACGAGGTCGTTGCTGTAGTCGCTCAACCAAGCAGGAACGCTCATGCCCACACCAGGCCATTCGTTGCTGGTGCGCTGTGCGTAGCCGTGAACCTGAATGACGCGGTCGTTCAGGTAAATCATTCCGTCCTTGAAGGCGGTTTTGCGGAATCCCGTCTTGGTTTCTACGGTATCACCTGCTACAATCGTCTTGACTTTATATAAATATCCATAGCCCCAACTCCAAAAATGAAGGTTACTAAGGGATTGCGCCGCTTTCAATTTGAAATGCTCTGCATTGGCAGGAATGGTGACGTTGGCACCTTTGAACTGAGCCACTTGCTTCCCTTCTGCATCCAGCACCACCACTTCTAACGCCGTGGTGAGAGGTTTTTTGCTGCTGTTTCTCACTTCTGTCTCTGCATGGATGGTCGCTTTCCGTCCACTTACATCGATGTCCTGTGCATAGATGTAAGTGCCGGTCGTGCCGAGGGTGGAGTAGAGGGGCAGTGTCTGATAGACTGCTGGCATGATGTGCAGATACACATTCTTGCAGAGTCCGCCGTAGTTCACATTGAAGTTCTTGTTGTTCCACTGGAATTTGGCACCTGTTGCCTGCTCCTTGTAGTTCCAGTCGTTGTCGGTTTTCACTTCTATGTAGTTGTCTCCTTTTTTTAAATAAGGAGTCAACTCAAAACCGAACGCCATCACACCGTTCTCGCTCATACCGAGGCGATGCCCGTTGAGATACACCTCTGCCATTTGGCGAGCACCCTCGAATTCAACGAACACTTTGCTTCCTTTTTGCATCTTGGGCAGACGGAAATGCTTGCGATACCACACCACGCTGTCGCTGAGGTGGTCGATGAGTCGTTCGTAGGATTCATCCTCGTTCCAAGCATGGGGCAGCGTTACCTTCTTGCTGCCCAATTCCCAATCGGAATTGAAATTATAGGTGTCGCGAGCCTGGGCACTTAGACAACCTAACAATAATAAGATAGCTAATAATAGTTGTTTCATTCTTGCATTCTATACTTTTTTAATATTGATTCTTTATTCTCACATTTTTAACGATTACTATAGGTTTGGTAAAAACTCAGCATATATTATCAAGGAGTGCCCTGTCGGGCAGAAATCTCACAAATCTTTTCAATTCTTTCACTAATCTTCAAAAAATATTTGTTTGATTTGTATCGATTTGGAAGATTTCTCGCCGTAGGCGACTCAAAAAGATGAATCGCTGAACAGTTACTAGCTTAGCCTCCTGAAATCGACGCACCACCCCAACAAACATGCCAATGATAGCTAAAAGACTTCCTCCGCATGAGGAAAGAACTCTATGGAAAAGTTTTCCATTTATACGGAGAACTTCTCCGTTTACACGGAAAGGTTTTCCATTTATACGGAAAAGCCTTCCATTGAGTTTTTTCCCCATCGTTGCTGTTTTCATCTGCTCAATCTGAGGTTTTTAAAATAAAAGGAACCCAAGTTGTTTTTTTATCGTTACTTAATTTCCATCAGGCTTCTTGGTGTCCACCATCGCAGAGTCGTACCATTTCCATTGGTCAACAGCATCGGGTTGGGATGGGCTGAAGTCTTTCCAGTCGGTACGGAGCTCCTTCACGAATGGAATGTTGAGTTGCTTGAGTCCCATCACCACCATCTTCGACACTTCGTAGGCACCAAAGGTGTTGAAGTGGGTGTTGTCTTCCAATTTCCTGTCGCCGTAAACCCCTGCTGGATAATGAACGAGTGCCTTCTTGCTGCCTTCCACACCCATTGTTTCAAAGAGGGTGGTGGTCATGGCGGTAAGGTCAATCACAGGTACGTTCTCGCGCTGACCAACCGTCTTCGTCACCGTTGGGAATTCACCATGCGTGTTCTTAATTTTGCCGAATTCATCGAAACTTCTTCGTGCTGTTGGGGTGCAGAACAGGATGTTTCCTCCTGCCTTGCGCACTTTGTCCACAAAGAGTTTCAGCTCGTAGGCGAAGTGGTACCAAGCACCGTCACCGTCGTAGTGTTCCTTCTCGTCGTTATGACCAAATTCGCAGATGACATAGTCGCCTTTCTTCATTTTCGCGAGGATGTAGTCCAAGCGGTGAGCACGTTCGAAAGTGCGAGCCGTGAGTCCGCTTTCTGCCAGGTTGCAGATGGCAATGTTGGTGTTGAACCAGCGAGGGAACATCTGTCCCCAGCTTGCCCAAGGCTCCGTTGCCTGGTCAACCACAGTGGAGTTTCCGCAGAGGAACACGGTGGTGGCTGTGGTGTCACGCTCAATCTTGATACGGCTCACAGCAGGAGCTGCACCATTGAACTCCAGCGTCAGTTTGTTGTCCCAATGCAGATAGTCCTTCTCTCGGTCCTTGATGTTCACACGGTTCTTCTCATCAATCTGGGTGGAACGCTTGTTGACGACGAATTCCACTGTTTGCAACTTTCCTTTCTTCGTTTCCACATTCTCGAAGAAAAGACGGCGACATTCAGCACGAACTGCTGTTTGGCTGGCGCGTTTCTTGTCGCCAAGGGTGAGTGTCACCTTATAATTGCCATCAGGCACTTTAACAGAAAAATAAAAAGGAGTGGTGCTTTTCTTCGTTGGCTTCGACAGAATGTCGTAACCATAGCCTATGGCATCGGTATAGACGGGTTGTTCTTTCGTCAAGTCGAAATCGAAACTCTGTGCATGAACATGGGTCGTTATTGCCAATGCTAAGGAGATAAATGTGATAAATTTTGTCATAAGTGTTAATTTTAGAAATTTTGTCGCAAAGATAAATCTAAAGTACAAATTAAATCATTAAATTTGTTCCCGAAAAATTTAATTACGTTCAATTGGGCGAATTGTACAATAATCCATAAAGCACGAACTATTTTAAGCGAAATGCTTGAGTTTTTGTAATAAATTTGCAGCGTGAAAAGAAGTAGTCGGTTTGCTCAGAGACCTTCGAGACCTCCGGAAATCTCCGATACCTTCACAACTCAAAAACAATCATTATTCATAATATTAACAACTATCAAACTAAAAAATCAAAAGGTATGAAGAAATTTTTACTTCTCCAGCTCTTTGCTCTTGTTGGTTTCGTAACTGCCAATGCTCATAACCTTGGTGATTACGTTTACACATCGACTGCAAAGTACAAGGTGGTAAGCATGAACATGATTAGGAACAATCAGTTCTCAAGTACTGACGGTTGGTTCCAAGTTGATGGTTCTTCTGTTAGCCCAGACGTATGGTCTGTGGAGCAAGCAGCAGGACCTAATGGTGAGAATACACTGATGAGTTATGGTTCTGCAGATGCTGCTACAGCTATCTACACTTCTGTTCCTTACGAAGCGGGTAAGACTTACATTGTTAGTTTCGATATTATTTCGGACGTAGAAGGTGCTCAGGCTACTTCTACCACCAGTACTGAAACCAACTACATAAATGTATTCTCAAACTCTGATGGTGATATTAACGGTACAACTAATTATCAGAGTGTAGGTGAGTCTTTCACTATTCCTATGGAATGGACTAATGTTAGTTTTGCTATTGGTGATACGATTTCTGGTGGTTCCACTGGTAACATTTACGTTGCTTTCGGTCGTCTTGCCAGTGGCGTAATGATTACCAATATTGAGGTAGTTGAAGTACAGCAGGTGTTCGACACACGCGTTGCACAGCGAGTGCTTAATTACTATCAAGGTGTGATTGAAACAGGCTATTTCACCAACGACCCTAATCAATTCGCTTCAGAAATATTCCCTAACATCATGGGTCTTTTCGCTGTAGCTGAAGAGGGCGACCCTGATGCTCAGAAGACAGTGGATGACATTGGTGAAACGGAAGGTTTGATGAAGATGCTCGATGAGGAGTTTACCAAGTATTTGGATGCCAACTCTGCATCGATGGGAAACAAAATCAACAACTACGACATCCAGAAATGGACCAAGTTCAACAATGGTGATAACAAAACCAACATGGGCGACTGGTACTTCTATGGAACATCCAATCGTTGGGGACATCCAAACAATGATGTTGAAGCTAACTACTCTTACCCAGGTAGCTACGACCTCGGCCCTGGTTACATCTATATTCAGAAGCCTCAGGCTGCTCTCGGATATGCAGGAAAGTATTTCTTTGCTTGCGACCTGCGTGCTCAACGCTACTTCGAGAAAAAGATTGACGGTGGCTACTACGGCATCGACTATAGCTTCTATTCTGATGGTAGCAAACTCTTCTTCGGTAACGACTCTGTTGCACTCCCAACTTTGGATAACCGCACACCAACTCGTCATTTCATCGTGGGTGAACTCGCTGAGGGCGACACACTCCGCGTAGGTGCTTGGTTCCCAGGCTTTGATGACAAGGGTGGTACATTCCGCATTTCAAATGCTGAGCTTCGTCTTATTGGCAAGACAACAGCAGAAATTGATCACGATGTTTATGTGAGCAATATGATCACCCAGCAGAACGCACTCCAGAGTGCTTACGATGCTTGCTTGGCTACGATGGCAGACACTACTTATCCTTGGGATAACGACTCCATCCAGCGTGCTATCGACACTTGGTACGGATGCTTGGCAGAATCTTACGCATGGATTACTCCTGAAGGCGAAGTAGGTCCAGAATGGTGGCAAGACCAGAGCGTGGAAGAAGAAGCTTTCTATAACGAGAAGTACAACTACCTTGTGACTGCTGTTCGTGGTTTGCAGAATGCAAGAACTTATGTTATCAACCAGAACAAGCCTTACAATGACCTCATTGCTAAGGTGGCAGAAGCAGAAGCTGTTTGCAATGATTACGCACAAAGTGGTGCTGATATGGCTGCTGTGAAAGAACTCATTGCTCTGGCTAAGGAAATGATTGCCAATGTAACTCCTAACAACGATGGTGATAGCTTCAACAATACCATTTCGGAAATCAATGCAGCACTCGACGCAATGAAGCAGTCGGTGGCTGGTTATGGACGTGAGGCTGACCTTGCTGTCATTAACCCATTCTTCTCTGCAAATGGTGCACGTGGCAACGGAAATACTGTGAAGCCTACTGGTTGGCTCGATTCAAGCTATGACTACGAAAATGGCTCTGATAAGACAAATGGTAATCCACGCTTCAAACAAGACGATAATTGGGAAGGTGGTTATTTCTTCGAGGTATGGCGTGGTTATACCGCTTATCCAAAGAACAAGGCTTGCCAGACTATCTCTATTGAGAACAAGGGTCTCTACATTTATCAGGCTGATGCATACGCAGGCAACGAAGGTAAGAACAGCCGTGCTGAAGACGACAAGATGATTGTGATGGTTGACCGTCTTGACGAAAACGGCAATATTGTAACTGTTCAACATCTCGACTCCCTTGAGAATGGCGTTGACGAAGAAGGCAATGTGACATACGAATACTTCTACACTGACGTTGCTGTTCAGGATACTACTTACGTAACAGGTGTATGCCTCGTTCTTGGTGATGAATATGCTGAGTCGCTCGACAGCATCCATGTTCATTCAGATTACCCTGACTTATACACGCCAAAGACCTACCGCATGGAATATGTGAATACTCAAGGTGCAATGAACCTTAAGTTCGGTCTTGATGCAATCGGTAACTTGGGATGTAACTTGTATGGATTCGGTGCAAACCACATCTACTACTGTGGAGATGCTGAGAAGTACTACAACGACCGCGCTAATGGCATCGAAGCTAAGCCAGTCGATTTGCTCCAGCAGCCTTCGAAGGGTGTTTATAACCTCCAAGGTGTCAAGGTGGCTGACAAGCTCGACGCTAACCTGCCTAAGGGTATCTACATCTTCGGTAACCACAAGTACATCGTGAAATAAGTAACGCTTATCAGAATAATGAAGGCTCAGCACAATTTTTTGTGCTGGGCCTTTTTTCGAAAAATGCCGAATCCATCGCTGTTTTTCGAGATTTTTACGATGTCCGCATTGCACGAAAGTCTATAAATAATGAACGGATTTGCTTTCTTGAATCAATTATTTATCTTAAATTTGCAATGTGAAAGAATACGCAAAAACTTTGTGACTAAATAACTAATTTTTCTAATCAATTAAATCTACAGCGAAATGAAAAGATTTACTTCATTCATTGCAGCACTTCTTGTTGGAATGTTCGCAATGACGGTAAATGCTCAGAAGACGTTTACGATTGACTTCGATGCACTTCTGGCTGGTGGCTACACAACAGTGGTTGCTGGCGAAACAGGAGTTGACTACGCAGGAAAGACGTTGAACAACATCTCTGCATTTACTACTTCAAGTGGTCTCATCGGCGTGAACGTGAAGGAACGCGTTGCTGCTCTCTGGCAGGGTGGAAACGGCAATAACTTCTGGTTCCGTGATGCAAGTCGTCCTTGGTTCGTGAGTGCCGGTAAGACTTCTTACATGGCATACAACGTAGCCGCTGGCGACACAGTGAAAATCTACGGCAGTGCCGTTGACTGGAAAATTCTGAATGACAATGCCATCGACCTTGAAGGCAATGCCATGCCAGTTGATGCTATCATTGCTAAGAATGCTGAGCTTGACTGCTACATAGCAGTTGCAGCAGCTGATGGTTTCATCCTCACTTCTTATGGTCCTTACACGGCTATCAAGAAGGTGGAGATGATTACTCCTGCTCAGAAGGCAAAAAAGAACCTCTACACTCAGAACTATGAAGGTGCTGCTGATGCCAGCGCATGGACTGCTCCAAACATCACTCCAGCGTTGAAGACTGGTGACGAGGTTTATGGTCAGTACATCAACCTCACTGTTTCTGGTAGTGGTAACCGTAGTGCCTACACTACTTTCAGCGGACTCAATCTGGAAGGTGTTTCCAACTATTCCATCGAGTTTGATGCTCAAATCAAGGGTGGTAATGTCACAGACCGCAGTGCCAGTCAGTTTGTAGTGACGACTGCTGCCGACACGAAGTTGGCGAACAATGCCACTTACACTGGCAGTGAATATCTCTTCCAGGAGTGGCTCCCTACCTACACAGGTGACAACACTACTTTCTATCTGAATGCAGACTATGGCGTAACAGAGGGTACTAAGACTGCAACCATCGCTCCTGAATGGATGCACTACACCATCAATGTTGATGACCGTACAGTCACTACTACTATCGACAATGGTACTCCAGAGGATACAAGCGACGACATTGTGAACGTTCGTACTCTTGCTGAGGATGCAAGCAATGCAGTTACAGGTATCTACACCCTCCTCGGTCGTGGTTCTGGTTATGTGAACATCGACAACATCAGCGTTTACCAGTGGGTGGATGGTGCTGTTTCTGAGGACCCTGAATTCGTTTTCAAGTCTCTCTACGGCGCAAGCCAGACTTACACCATTGTGAACAACAATGGCGAAGGTACACTCTACTACACCACCGTTCCAGCTGACGAAGCTCCAGAAATGGGTTCCGATGCTTGGTCTGCTCTTCCATACGCAGACGGTGACGAAGTGGATGTTGAGGCAAGCACAGCTGGTAAACTCTTTGCATACGCAGTTCTTGCTGATGGTGAAACTGCTTCTTCCATTATCGAGCAGCAGATAACTGGTGCTGAGACTCCGCTCAATGCTCCTGTTATCGCTCTCACTTCTTACGAGTGGACAGCTGGCGAGAAGAGCATTTCCAACCCTGTCTTCACCAACTCTCTCCTACGTAGTTACTCCTAACGGTGGCGAGCCTGGACCAGAAGTGGCTATCAACAGTGGCGACACTTTCTCTCCAGACCAGTCGGGTATCCTCACTATCTATGCAAAGGCTGATGGTTATGGCACAACAGCTGTAGAGTTCCCTGTTTCAACAGTTTATGAACCAACTACAGATGAAGTTACCACCACAACAACAGTAGAAAATGAGGATGGCACAACAGAGGAAAAGGTCGAAGTTAGCTATGTCGTTCGCGAGACTGTTGACTTCTCCAAGGTGACGAAGGACGAACTCACAGAGCGTTATAACGCTACTTGGGGTGATGACGTTGACCTCGCTTCTGAAACTTGGGCAGGTTGGTCCGCTCCACATGTCAATATCCTGACAGCTGCCAATGTCACTTGGGACATCCTCAACATCCAGAATGGTAACACCATCTATTTGGCAGAAGGTGTAGGTCTCACTCGTATTGACAAGACTTACGGCTATCGTCTCCGCTATTCAAAGAAGGGTAGTATTGCTGCTCTCACCTTCGACAGAAGTCATGGTGATGAAATCAAGGACTACTATTTGAATACCGCTTATTGCACTGCTGGAACTGGTGTTATCGGCGACCTCTCCACTATCTATAGTGGTGCAGCAGGTGATGCACTCGTTTACGGTGCTATCTATTCGCCAGTAATGATTGCTGAGGAAGCAATTGCTCCAACCTTCTCTATCATTGCAACAAAGGGTGGCGAGCGTACTATCCAAATCAATGCTGGTCTCACCAACAAGAACCACGAGCAGACTGCTTACTACACTCTCGATGGCAGCGAACCAACCGTTGAAAGCACTCAATATACAGAGCCTTTCGTGATTGACGCAACTACTACCATCAAGGCAATCGCAGTTTATAACGACCTCGTTTCTGAAGTGGCAGAAACAACCATCGAGGCAGGTGTTCCAATGAAGCTCAATGCTCCTGTCGTAACATTTGCTACTCTTACTGAGGTGGATGGCGTTTATCAGCCAACTTACTCACTCCTCTCCACTACAGCAGGTCTCCCAACTCAGTTGACTATCCCTTACACTGCTTACAACGTAACACTCAATGGCAACCCATTGGCTGTTTCTCGTACTCGCCGTGTTGTTGTCACTGAAAGTGGTGAAATGGTTGTTCATGTAACAGATGCTACTGGCACTTACGACGACAACGAAACTGTGATGAATGTATTCACTTATAATAAGGTATATGATGGTGAATACACTGACTCTATCGTTCGCGCAAATGCTAACAGCAACGCTATCCTCTTCGTCAACTATGGTGAAGGTGGTGCAGAAACCATGTTCGTTCTTCCAGGTGATGAGACTGACTTGACTACTCTCGGTGTAACCAATGTGGTTATCTACAACGCTAACAAGCTCGACTACACCGACCTCATCGTTAATGCAGATTTCGAGCAGAACCAGGAAGGTTGGACTCTTGCTGCTAACGGTGGTAACTGGAGTAACGCTTCTGGCGAACCAAAGGCTATCGAAGCATACGCTGGATGGGGTTCTCTCGAACTCACTGACTTCTCTCTCCTTCAGGATGTAACACTCCCTGCTGGTACTTATCGTCTCGATGCTTATGGCTTCTATCGCTATGGTATCGCTGCCGACACCGACCCTTCTATTTCGAATGCTAACCTCGTAGCTGGTGGCTTCAGCACTCCTGTTGCTACACTCGGTGGCATCGCTCTCGACGACAAGCTCACTGCATATCCTAACAGCATGGGCGAGGCTTCGGCTGCATTCGACAAGGGCTACTACCTCAACTCCCTCGAATTTGCTGTTGCTGAGGACAACACTGTTGTAACAATCGGCTTCAAGGGTACTCACACACTGAAGCAGTCTTGGTTCATTGGTGGTCCATTCAAGCTCACTCGCACTGGCGACTTCAGCATCGACGCTCTCGTTGCTGCTTACGACGCTGCTTTGGCTGAAGCTCAGGCTGTTGACCAGAGCGCTAAGATGGATGCAGAGGTTCTTGCTGCTCTTCAGGCTGCTATCGCTGCTGAAGTTGATAAGGCTGACCCAGCATCTCTCTCTTCTGCCATTACTGCACTCGTTGCTGCTACTGAGGCTGCTAAGGCTTCCATCGCAGAAAAGGCTGCGCTCGATGCAGTTATCGCTTCTGTTGAACAGGAAATGAATAGCACGAACTTCTACACAGAAGAAGCTTACGCCACCTTCAAGGAAGCATTCGATGCTATCAAGGCTAAGTACGACGATGGTACACTCACTCTCGCTGAGGCTAACGAGTACAAGAACACTGTTTGGAACTCGGGGTGGCACGATGATGCTAACACAATCGACAACCTCCTCCTCTCTGTTTGGACTATCGGCGAAACTCCTTGTGTTGACTACACCACTGCACTCTACATCAACACTTGGTCTGTAGAAGGCGATGCCGATGGCTCTAACTTCAAGGTTCCATTCTTCGAGTACTGGACTGGTGATGGTAATGCTCTTGGAGCTAATACGCTCACTGCAACGATTCCTAACCTCGAGCCAGGTGCTACTTACAATGTTTCTATCCTCACCCGCGTTCGTTTGAACGATGGTGCTGTTACAAATGGCGAAACTCCTCGTGGTATCACTCTCCAGGTAGGTGATGGCGAAGCTGTTGACGTTACTACTGGTAAGGAGTTCAACTACAACGATGGTGCTTCCATGTTCTACATCGACACCTTCACAGCTGTTGGACAAGCTGATGCTGACGGTAACCTCGTAGTTACTTACACCGTCGCTGAAGACAACAACATCAGCTGGCTCTCTTACAAGAACGCTGTTTATACGAAGGACACTGGCTTCACTCCAATCGCTGGCAAGAAGTACTACATCCAGCAGAAGGCTTCTAACCTCTACATGAATGTGGCACAGGGTGTCAAGCTCGGCGAGAACAAAGAATTTGTTACATTCGAACCAGGCGAGAACGGTGGTTACTTCATCACCAACGGTGCTGAGTACGTAGGCTTCCAGGGCTCTAACAACTGGACTATGTCGAACGCTGCCGACAAGAAGTACGAATGGATCATCTCTCCATACGAGACTGAAGACGGTGTGTTCTACACATTCGCTAAGTTCAACAATGCAAACAACATGATTGGTACTGATGGCACTGACGTGGGCGCTGCTTGCTACGCTGACAAGTCTCCTAATGGTGTTGGCGACCGTGCTCTCTGGACTATCGGTGAATCTACTCTCGCAGAACAACTCGATGCTGCTATCGCAAGTGCTAATGCAATCATCAACGCTCGCGAAGGTGTAGGCGATGGCCTCTTCTTCATCCCTGAAACAGCTGTTGATGCTTACACTTCTGCTGTTGACGACGCTAACGCTGTTGCTGATAAGTCAGGCGCAACCGACGAAGAACTGCAGAACGCTATCGACGCACTCGCTGCTGCAACTGCTACTTACAAGAACTCTGCAACAACTCCTGAGAACGGTGTAGCATACGTCTTCATCCAGAAGGAAACAGGCTATGTACTCAGCGTTGCATCTGGCAGTGTATGTCTTGGCGAAAAGGTTGAGGATGCTGCAAACCTCACATTCACTCCTGCTGAAGGTGGATTCTACTATGGCAATGGCCGTGAGTACGTAGGTATGGCTGGCACTGACGAATGGTCGATGTCTGTTGACTACGAAAAGCGTTCCGTACTCGTAGTTTCTCCTGTAGAGGTTGGTGGTGAAGTTTACTACACTATCCGCACTCCTTACGGTCTCATTGGTACCGACGGCGCAGAAGTAGGTGCTTCTTGCTACGGCAACAAGGGTCAGAGCGACAAGTCTCTCTGGACACTCGTTCAGTACTCCGACGCTGTGGGCATCGACTGCATCGCTAACCGCGTTGGTATCGACGCACTCCTCGAGAATGCAGAGAACATCTTCACTCTCTCTGGTCAGCGTCTGAAGACTGTCAACAACAGTGGTGTTTACATCATTGATGGCAAGAAGATGTTCATCAAGAAGTAATCATAACATTCTCCTTTCTTAGATTCGCGGACAAACGCATTGTCCGCCCATCTCAATAAGTATTTGGCTCGACAACCTCCCCGTTGTCGAGCCTTTTATTTAACCATAGATTACACAGATTTACGGATAATTAAAACCACGAATTTCTCGAATTAAACGAATTCTTTAAAAGACTATTTATTGATATTTCACGAATAAAAATGCTGGCATTTTTCAAATTAGAGAAATTCGATATAATTAAATCAATAAATTCGTTTAATTCGAGAAATTCGTGGTTTCAAAAAAATCCTGTTTTTGTCGTGCTGCCCTAACAATAATTCATTACCTTTGCAAAACATTCATCATCCATTATCCATCAGATTAATCCATGTTCTCGAACACCCTCCTTCGCTGGTATGCAGAAAATCGCCGTGAGTTGCCGTGGCGCGACACCCACGACCCATACCTGATTTGGCTGAGCGAAGTCATCTTGCAGCAGACGCGCATACAGCAGGGATGGACGTATTGGGAGCGATTCGTGCAGCGTTGGCCCACCGTTGAGGAACTCGCTGCTGCCTCCGAGGACGAAGTGCTGCGCCTGTGGCAAGGACTCGGCTATTACAGTCGTGCCCGCAACCTCCATGCAGCTGCCAAGCAGATTGTGCAGATGGGTGGTTTTCCTCGCACTTATGAAGGCATTCGTTCCCTCAAAGGAGTAGGCGACTACACCGCCGCTGCCATTGCCTCTTTTGCTTTTGGTTTGCCCCATGCCGTCGTCGATGGTAATGTCTATCGAGTCCTGTCGCGACACTTCGGCATCGACACACCTATCAATACCACCGAAGGCAAAAAACTCTTCACAGCTCTTGCCAACGAACTCCTTCCTGCCGACCAACCAGCCGCTTTCAATCAGGCTATGATGGATTTCGGTGCCATTCAGTGTACGCCACAATCACCACGTTGTGTGCTCTGTCCCCTCACCACCACCTGCGATGCTCTCCGTACAGGACGTATCGACCTCCTGCCCGTGAAGGAAAAGAAACTCACCATCAAGACGCGCCACTTTGCCTATTTATATATACGCTATAACGGCACTACTGCCTTCCATCGTCGTTCCGCTGGCGACATCTGGCAAGGACTATGGGAACCACTTCTTTTCGAAAGCGATGCACCAGCTGCTGCCACTGCCATGCTTCACGATTTCATCCATCGCTCAGGCGTGGAGGGTACCCTCACCCTGCTCAAGTCGCAAGTGAAGCATGTCCTCACCCATCGCATCCTCCTTGCTGACTTCTACCTATGGGAAGTGCCCTCTCCACCATCTCTCCCTCCCACCTACGAATGGCTTCCCGAATCCTCCCTCGACGACCACGCCAAGCCCCGCCTCGTCGAAATCCTCCTGGAAACCCTATCAGAAAATGAAAGACCCCTCCAACTCCCCTGAGAGGGGAGAGATAGAGAGAGAAGCCATCCAGATGGAATAACTCCTCGTTTCTCACTGCTCATTGGCTACGCCGAGCTAACAACAACTCCTATACTCCTATACTCCGTAGAGGAAAAAAATACCCCATCTGCGTGAATCTGTGTCATCTGTGGTTTTTAATTATTTCTACGGAGCATAGGAGTAAAGGAGTTTTTTCATTCTACTCCCCTCGCCCATATCAACCATAACGATAACCATAACGATAACTGCCATCCGGATGGAAAGTTAAGGCTAGGGTTAAGGTTAAAGTTACTCCGTATGGTGAAGAGTTCCCGAACCTCAAATATCCTCTTCCTCTGACATTTTGGAATAATCTCTCCACATGATGTCTGACTTATATATGGCAGCTAT
>CADBXS010000002.1 GCA_902798705.1 uncultured Bacteroidales bacterium | reverse complement strand
ATCGTCGGTTTCCAGGTGCGTCCATCTCAGGCTGCCCGTCGCTTGGCCGACCAGGAAGGCGTTGACATCCGTCTCTACTCCATCATCTACGATACGATTGAGGAAATCAAGAGTGCCATGGAGGGTATGCTTGCTCCTGAAATCAAGGAGGAATACACTGGTACAGCCGAAGTGCGTCAGATTTATCACATCACCAAGGTGGGAACCGTGGCAGGTGCTTTTGTCACCGACGGAAAGATTCACCGCAGCGACAAGGTGCGTGTTGTTCGTGACGGTATCGTTGTTCATACGGCCGACATCAATGCCCTCAAGCGCTTCAAGGACGATGTGAAGGAGGTTGGTAACAACTTCGACTGCGGTATTTCGCTGGTGAACTACAACGACCTTCGTGAAGGCGATATCCTCGAAGCATTTGCAGAAATCGAAGTAAAGCAGAAACTATAATTTAAATGCTTCTCTTTCCATAAGAACAAATGGATACACTGATATTAATCGTATTGCTTGTAGGTGCCATTATCGGTTACATCCAGGGTGCCTTCAAGCAAATAGCGAACTTTGCAGGAGTAGTGGTAGGCTTTTTGCTTGCCATTTCTCTTTATGACCGTTTTGGTCAGTATCTGGTTTCAGCCACAGGAGCATCAGATACGATAGGCAACACGATTGCTTTTGTCATCATCGTCATCCTCGTTCCCATTGTCTTGGGCTGGTTGGCGTCGTTGCTCACGAAGTTCTTCAAGGCCGTCCATCTCAGCTTCCTCAACCGTTTGGCGGGTGCTTTCATCGGACTCGTGTGCTATGGCCTTTTGCTCAGCGTGGCGTTCAACGTTATGGACTTTGCCAAGAGCAATGGAGGCATGCATCCCGAGAAGTTGGAAGAGCGCAGTGAACTCTTCTACGCATGGAAGCATGCAGCGCAGTGGGCATTGCCCGACGTAACTATCGTGACCGACTCAACGGAGGAAGCAAACGGACAAACCCCAATGCATGGCATCAAGAGCGAATTGCCTACGATATTGGGGGGCGAAGAATAACAAACATCTCAACATTCCTAAATGGCAAACGAGTTTGTAAAGAAGGTGGCTGAAGAAAAATACAAGTTTGGCTTCACCACCGATGTACATACTGAAATCATAGACAAGGGACTCAACGAGGATGTTATCCGACTCATCTCTTCCAAGAAGGGTGAGCCGGATTGGTTGCTTGATTTCCGCCTACAAGCTTTTCGCTACTGGCAGACACAGACGCAACCCACGTGGGGACATCTTCGTTTACCCGACATCGACTATCAGGCGATTTCCTACTATGCCGACCCGACGAAGAAGAAGGGCAACGCTCAAAGCAAGGAAATCGACCCCGAACTGATGAAGACTTTCGATAAGCTGGGCATTCCCCTCGAAGAGCGTCTCGCCTTGAGTGGCACGGCAGTGGATGCCGTGATGGACTCAGTGTCGGTGAAGACGACTTTCAAGGAAAAACTCTCCGAGAAAGGTATCATTTTCTGCTCCATCAGTGAGGCGGTAAAGAACCATCTCAATTCCGCCGTGTTCAGCGATGGCTCTTTTGTGTATATACCAAAGAACACCCGCTGCCCGATGGAACTCTCCACATATTTCCGTATCAATGCCCGCAACACGGGACAGTTCGAACGTACCCTCATCGTTTGTGATGAAGGCTCCTACGTCAGCTATCTCGAAGGCTGCACCGCTCCGATGCGCGACGAGAACCAACTCCATGCTGCCATCGTGGAAATCATGGTGATGGACAATGCAGAAGTGAAGTACTCCACCGTTCAAAACTGGTATCCTGGCGATGCCGAGGGCAAGGGCGGTGTGCTCAATTTGGTCACCAAGCGAGGACTTCTCAAAGGCATGAATAGTAAGCTCTCTTGGACACAGGTGGAAACGGGTTCTGCCATCACTTGGAAGTATCCATCCTGTGTGCTGCAAGGCGATAACTCGCAAGCCGAGTTCTACTCCGTGGCAGTCACCAACAATTTTCAGCAAGCCGACACGGGTACGAAGATGATTCACATCGGCAAGAACACCCGTTCCACGATTATCTCGAAGGGAATCAGTGCCGGACGTAGTGAGAATTCCTATCGTGGTTTGGTGAAAGTGGGCAAGAAGGCTGACAACGCTCGCAATTATTCTTCGTGCGATTCCCTGCTTTTGGGTTCTCGTTGTGGTGCTCACACGTTCCCTTACATGGATGTGCAGAACAACACAGCCACCATGGAGCATGAGGCCACCACGTCGAAGATTTCTGAAGACCAGCTTCTCTATTGCAATCAGCGTGGCATTTCCACCGAAGAGGCTGTCGGACTCATCGTCAACGGCTATGCCAAGGAGGTGCTCAACAAGTTACCAATGGAATTTGCGGTGGAGGCACAGAAACTACTCAGCGTCTCCCTCGAAGGAACAGTAGGATAGGGGAGTAACTCCGTGAGAATCGACGACACAAGCTCGACACACTAAACACAACCATTAACAGTATGTTAGAAATCAAGAATCTCCATGCCGCTGTAGTGGGCGGAAAAGAAATACTAAAAGGTGTTGACCTCACCATCCGTGATGGCGAAATCCATGCGCTGATGGGCACCAACGGAGCTGGCAAGAGTACGCTTAGTAAGGTCATTGTAGGCGACCCTTCCTATGAAGTCACCGAGGGTTCCATCACTTTCAATGGGGCTGATGTTCTTTCCATGAAAACTGAGGAACGTGCTCATGCAGGTATCTTCATGTCGTTCCAGCAACCGATTGAAATCCCTGGTGTTTCGATGACAAACTTCATGCGTGCTGCAGTTAACGCACGTCGCAAGGCACTTGGACTCGAATCCCTCAAATCGACGGATTTCCTCAAGTTGATGCGCGACAAGCGCAAATTGGTGGACATCGATAATAAACTGGTCAATCGTTCTGTGAACGAGGGATTCAGCGGTGGCGAGAAGAAGCGCAACGAGATTTTCCAAATGGCGATGCTCGAACCATCTTTCTGCATACTCGACGAAACCGACTCTGGACTTGATGTCGATGCACTTCGTGTTGTGGCAGAGGGTTTTAACAAACTTCGCAAGCCCGAAACCTCTGCACTCGTCATCACCCACTACCAGCGTCTGCTCGACTACATTCGTCCCGATGTCGTGCATATACTCCTCGACGGTCGCATCGTCAAGACGGCTGGTCCTGAATTAGCTTTGCAAATCGAAGAACAAGGATTCGACTGGATTAAAGACGAAATAAAATGATTAGTGAATCCCAATACATAGAGCTCTACCGTGAGTGCCGCAGCATGATTCATCAGCACAGTGCACCTCTTATGAACGCACTGCGCGATGAGGCAATGACTGATTTCGAGGCTCAGGGATTCCCTTCGCAGAAAGTGGAGCGATACAAATACACTGATGTGGCTGAGGCATTTGCACCGAATTATGGCGTGAATCTCAACCGCGTCAATATTCCTGCCGACACAGCCGAGGTGTTCAAGTGCGATGTGCCCAATCTTTCCACCAACCTCCTGTTTGTGGTGAACGACAAGCCTCTCACTTCTTCCACTCGCGACGGTATCTACATCGGCTCTTTGTGCGACTTCGCCATACAGCAACCCGATGTGATTAAGAAGTACTATGCGCAGTTGGCTTCCACTAAGGCTGATGCCATCAATGCGCTCAATACCGCCTTGGCACAGGATGGATTGCTCGTTTTCATCCCTCGTAACAAGTGCATGGAAAAGACACTTCAGGTAGTCAACCTCCTTCGTTCGGGCGTGGATATGTTGGTCAATCGTCGTGTCCTCATCATCTTGGAGGAAGGAGCTGAGGCAACGCTTCTCTTCTGTGACCATGCCATGGACCAAGTGAATTTCCTTACTACTCAGGTGTGCGAGATTTTCTGTGGCAACAACTCTCATCTCGACATGTACGAGTTGGAGGAAACTCACACCTCTTGTCGTCGTTTCTCCAATTTATATATAAAGGTTGGTGCCGACTGCACGGTGAGTCACAACAACATCACACTCTTCAATGGCGAGACTCGCAACACCACCGATGTGCTCCTGACGGGCGAACGCTCCGAAGTGACACTCAACGGTTGTGTGGTAGCCGACAAGAACCAGCGAGTGGATAACAACACACTCATCGACCATCAAGTGCCTCACTGCACGAGCAACGAACTGTTCAAATATGTGGTTGACGACTCGGCCGTTGGTGCTTTTGCAGGACGAATTTTGGTTCGTCCCGATGCTCAAAAGACAGCGTCGCAGGAAACCAACGCCAATCTCTGTGCATCGCCCACAGCCCGTGTCTATACCCAGCCTATGCTGGAAATCTATGCCGACGATGTGAAGTGCTCTCACGGTTCCACCGTCGGTGTGCTCGACGCGTCAGCACTCTTCTATATGCAGCAGCGAGGCATCCCTATAGACGAAGCTCGTATGCTCCTCAAGTTCGCCTTTGCCGGACAGGTCATCGACGCCATCCGCCTCGAACCTCTCCGCGACCGCCTTCACTATCTCATTGAGAAGCGTTTCAGAGGCGAACTCAATAAATGCACTGGTTGTGCACTTTGCAAATAGGGAAATATGTTTTCCTAAATAATTACAGTTAAAAGTTGAATACCAAAACTTCCATAGTTCCCAATTCTCCCATTCCTCCCGTTTCTTCATCATTGGAAAAGCTGAGGAATGGCGAGTTGCGTTCTGACTTCCCCATCCTTGCTCGAACGGTGTATGGCAAGCCTTTGGTCTATCTCGATAATGCAGCCACCACCCAGAAGCCGCGTTGCGTGGTCGAAGCCATTGCTGAGGAATACTACAATGTGAATGCTAATGTGCATCGTGGCGTTCATTTCCTCAGTCAGCAGGCCACCGAACTCCATGAGGCTTCGCGCGAGACGGTGCACCAATTCATCAATGCCCGCAACACTTCCGAAATCATTTTCACGCGTGGCACCACCGAGAGCATCAATCTCCTTGCATTCAGTTTTGGTGAGGCATTTTGTCATGAGGGCGACGAGATTATCGTCAGTGCCATGGAGCACCATTCCAACCTTGTGCCTTGGCAGATGCTCTGTGAGCGCAAGGGCATGACGCTTCGTGTCATTCCCCTTCGTGCTGACGGCACGCTCGACCTCGATGCTTTTGAGCAGTTGTTCCAGTCTCCACGTGAGGGAAGTGTTCGTCTTGTCTGTGTCACTCATGTTTCCAATGTGTTGGGAATGGTGAATCCAGTGGAGCGTATCATCGAGATAGCTCATGCCCACGATGTTCACGTCCTTGTGGATGGTGCACAAAGCACTCCCCATTTCATGGTCGATGTACAGGCACTCGATTGTGATTTCTTCGCTTTCAGTGGGCACAAGATTTACGGACCAACTGGAGTTGGTGTGCTTTATGGCAAAGAAATATTTCTTGAACAGATGCCGCCCTATCAGGGTGGAGGCGAAATGATTCGCAACGTCTCTTTCGAACGCACCACCTACAACGACCTTCCTTATAAGTTCGAGGCTGGCACGCCCGACTATGTGGGCACTCATGCACTTGCTGTTGCACTCGATTATGTATCTGCCATCGGCATTGATAGTATCCATCAGTACGAAGTGGAACTTACCCGCTATGCACTGGAACAGCTTTCGCAGATTCCCGACATCCATATTTATGGTTACGGACAGGAAAATGGCATCTATGTGCCTCAGTCACAGTCTGGCATCAATGGCAGTTCTGTCATCTCCTTCCGCGTGGGCAACATCCATCATCTCGACCTCGGCACGCTTCTCGACCGTCTCGGCATTGCCGTTCGCACTGGTCACCATTGCGCCGAGCCTCTCATGCATCTTTTAGGCATCGAAGGCACCGTCCGTGCTTCCCTTGCTTTCTATAACACTCGCAACGACATCGATGCTTTCATCGCAGCTCTCAAGCGAGTCATACAAATGTTTTAATAAAGCATCATTCATCATATTACTCCCCTCTCCCCTTGGAGAGAAGTTGGGAGTGAGGCTTTTATCAATTTTAAATTATTTATCATGCCATCTATTCCAAAAGGAACGCGCGATTTCTCGCCTATCGAAATGGCGAAGCGCAATTACATATTCAACACCATCCGTGAGGTTTATGCCCTCTACGGATTTCAGCAAATCGAGACCCCAGCCATGGAGAACCTCTCCACCCTAATGGGCAAGTATGGCGAGGAGGGTGACAAGCTCCTCTTCAAGATTCAAAATTCTGGCGATTACTTCCGCGGAATTACCGACGAGGAACTGCTCTCGCGCGATGCCCTGCACCTCGCTTCCAAGTTCTGCGAGAAAGGACTCCGTTACGACCTCACCGTTCCTTTCGCTCGTTACGTCGTGCAGCATCGTGACGAACTCGCACTCCCTTTCAAGCGCTATCAGATTCAACCCGTATGGCGTGCAGACCGTCCGCAGAAAGGTCGTTATCGTGAGTTCTACCAGTGTGATGCCGACGTGGTCGGTTCTGAGTCTCTGCTCAACGAAGTAGAACTCATGCAGATTGTCGATACCGTCTTCACTCGTTTTGGCGTGCGCGTCTGCATCAAAATCAACAACCGCAAGATTCTCTCGGGCATTGCTGAAATGATTGGTGAGGCCGATAAGATTGTCGATATCACCGTTGCTATCGACAAGCTCGACAAGATTGGACTCGACAACGTGAACGCCGAATTGGAAAAGGCCGGCATCGCAACCGAAGCCATTCAGAAGCTTCAGCCTATCATCCAGTTGAGTGGCACCAATGCCGAGAAGATTGCCACCATGCGCCAAGTGCTCAAGGACAGTGAAGTGGGTCTGAAAGGTGTCGATGAATTGGAATTTATCCTCAGCAAACTCACTTCCCTCAACAACGAAATCGAACTCGACCTCACGTTGGCTCGTGGACTCAACTACTACACGGGTGCCATCTTCGAAGTAAAGGCGCTCGATGTGCAGATTGGTTCCATCACAGGTGGCGGACGTTACGACAATCTCACGGGCATCTTCGGAATGCCAGGTCTCTCGGGCGTGGGTATCTCCTTTGGTGCCGACCGCATTTTCGATGTCCTCAACCAGCTCGACCTCTATCCTAAGTCAGCTGTTAGCACCACAACGCTCCTCTTCGTCAACTTCGGACCAACGGAAGCCGACTATTGCCTACAAGCACTCCAACAGGTGCGTCAGGCTGGCATCAGTGCCGAAATCTATCCTGACAGTGTGAAGATGAAAAAGCAGATGAGTTATGCCAACGCCAAGCAGATTCCTTTCGTCGCCCTTGTTGGCGAAACCGAAATGGCAGCGCAGAAAATCACCCTCAAGAATATGGAAACAGGTGAGCAAACCCTTGTCACCGTTCCTGAACTCATCGCTGCCATTCAGGATTGATAGAAACTCATAATAATGAATGCCGTTATTAGAAAGGACATTCATTAACAAAGGAAGGGGATGCGGATATCGTTCCGCGTCCCCTTCCCTTTGTTATGATGCAATCAGTGCTTATCGCCTTCTGATATACACCTTGCGTCCGTTTACGATATAGAATCCTTTCGAGAGGCCATCCATCTTTTCATACTTTCTGCGCACCTTGATACCTTCCAAAGTGTAGATGTCTGCTGGTGCCACATCTGCATATATGCTTGTGATACCCGTAGAAACGGAAACCGTCAACTTGCCTGCCACGTAAGTGAACTCGTAGTTTTCCGCTTCTGCACCACTGACGTTGATGACGTATTCACCAACAGGAGAGTCTGGCTTGCCATCCGTCGTACATACAGGCATCACGCTGAACACGTCTGCTGCCAGCTCATCGTTCTTCAGTCCTTCAGCTGTCCATGTCAGCTCTGGCATCTCTTCGTCTTGATGCACTTCGATGTCATCAGCAGTGATAGTCACCATTGCTTTTGTGATGCTGAGTGTACCCGTCTTCACGCTCACGTATGAATTGGTGATACCCGTGAGGTCAAGGTCAATGGTATAGTCACCCACTGGTGAGGTCGCAACAGCTGGAGTCGTGAAGACCACTTCGCCCGACACGGCAGCTCCCTTGGTGCTGAAGGAGAATGTCGGATTCTCATCACCATACTCGCGAGTGGCATCATGAATAGTCAGCTCTATCGGCTGAGCCACTTTGATGGAGACTTCACCTTCTTCTTTTGCTCCGTATGTCAGTACATAGACAGTTTCCGATGGCATTGTCATCACAAGCACTTCCTTACCGTCGATGATCTTCTTCTCTGGTGTTATCACTTGTCCTTCAGCATCATAGAATACCATTTGCACGTCTGTGCCAGTGATTTCCCAGTAGAGTGAGTCACCCACAGTGCCTGTATAACTGAAGCCTTGCATCTGTCCACCCGTCGGAGCTTCTTTTGTGGAGCTTTCCTCGTTGTCAAGTGCCACAAACAATGGGTCAATACGGAAGGTCACATTTTCCAGTGTGTCGATGAAAGCTTCTGAGCCCACCTCACCATCGTTGAACACTTGTATGCCCACTGTTATGGTTTCTGTGGTCACCACTTTCTTCGTCGTTGCATCAAAGATATATTCCTCCGAAATGGTTCTTGGCAGAACACCGTCCATTGGAATAACGATATCATCCTTGTCGATACTTGTCTGTGCTGGATCGATAGCGATGCGAGTACGTGGACCATCGTTGAACCAGTAGTCGATGGCAATGAGCTTTCCTTCACCTTCCACTTTCTTCACTAAGAAGTTCTTGGTAATGACAGGTGACGATGCACCATACTTATCTCGTGTCAGATAGTTGAAGCTATGTATGCCATGAGGCAAAGCTGCAATGTCGATGTCCAAATTAACCACTCCACCTTCAGGCACGTTGCCAATCTCTCGCTCTTCAAAGGCATTGTCGAACCAATACTCGTAAGTCAGCAACTCGTTGTCGCCCTCCATCTGTGACAACTTCATGAAGTTCTTCACGATGACTGAGCTGACGGTGCCGTTCTTGTCGATGACGCGCATGGCAATGTTGTGCAAGCCGTCGTTCAGCGCAGAGATGTCCTCGTCGATGTTGATGATTCCGCCTTCCGGAATGGTTCCGCTCTTGCGCTCTTCGAACTTCTGGTCAATCCAATACTCGTAGGTCTGCAGTGAGTTGTCACCTGTTCCTGTACCTGGCACAATCAAGAAAATCTTCACCAACGTCGAGCTGACGATGCCGTTCTTGTCGATGATGCGCATGGCAATGTTGTGAAGCCCAGTGTTTAAGGCAGAGATATCCTCATCGATGTTGATGATTCCACCTTCTGGGATGGTTCCGCTCTTGCGCTCATCAAATTTCTTGTCGATCCAATATTCGTAGGTCTTCAGAGAGTTGTCACCCGTTCCCGAGCCTGGCACCAGAAAGAAATTCTTCACCAATGTCGAGCTGACGATGCCGTTCTTGTCGATGATGCGCATGGCAATGTTGTGAAATCCCATATTCAAGGCAGAGATATCCTCATCGATGTTAATAGTACCAGTTCCAGAAATGGTTCCGCTTTTGCGTTCATCAAACTTCTGGTCAATCCAATACTCGTAGGTCTTCAGTGAGTTGTCACCTGTACCAGAGCCTGGAACAAGCATGAAGTTCTTCACCAAGGTCGAACTAAACACACCATTGTTGTCAGCCACACGAAAAGCCACAGAGTGCAGTCCCGTGTTCAGCGACGAGATGTCGATAGAGGAACTCCAGGCGTTACCTTGCATGGTGACGGTAGTACGACTGTCAAATTGCTGGTCAAACCAGTACTCACACTTCGTGACGGTGGTCTGAGCCGTCACCGTCAGGCAACAGAGCAATGTCAGCAAGGACAGTCCTAAATATTTCGTTCTGTTCATTGTCTGTCTCTGTTAGTAGTGATTACTCTATTGGACGAGCCTCAGCCTTGATGGTCACCTTCAGCTTGCCAGCCTCGCTCTTGGAATCAACAGAAGTGCTGATGATGCGTGGAGTGGCAGGAATCGGATTCCATGGGAATTCACCACCTGTCACACCGCAAGATGTGCCCTCTGCATCGACATAAGCGGTAGGGTCTGCCAGAACCCAATTACGAGGGTTACCTTCAGCATCTAAATATTTTAGATCGTCTTGTTCGTCGGCAAACAATTTCTTATAGCTCTTCCACACTTCTTTATCAAAGTTTCCAAACATTGTATTATTACCGCCATTACTCATTTTGCCATTACCACTTACATTATAATAGCAAGTAGCCCCGGCTTGAATCGCATAAGCATGTGATGGCTCTATGATATTACCATAATAAAAATATGGACCATGTTGATAATAACCCTCTGTTAAGATACAGTGATTCACGCTGACTCCACTCCCTGCAGCAAAACCATCAATTCGATTGAAATAGCAGTTGGAAACTAAGAAACCTGTTGCCTTTTTGTTTTCACCATTAATATTTCCGCGAATATAACATTGACGGATAATTGTATTGTCTGTTTCAACTCGATTGTAGTAGCCGTTCCAACTACATTTAACAAATTCAGTTCCTTTAATGATTTCGGTACCTGAGAAAATCACATTCCCATTCATATAAACTCCTTCCATACGAATCACAGGGATGTCGTCTTCTGTACTCTTGATATTCAAGTCGCCTGTAACGGTGGTCTCACTAATGTTTTTCTCTTTGTCTGCTTGAAATCCTGCGCCATAGATTTTCACACTCTTTGAAATTGTGCCTGGATTATTGAAAGCACCAGGCGACAGCGTAATGACACTCACAGCATTTGAAGGAGCTGCTGTGATAGCGTCCTTGAATGCGTCAAAGCCATAGAAAATAGTGGTGTTTTCACCAGTCTGCAAAGTTGCGGACACACCGTCTGAAAGTTGTGCATGGGCTGACATTGTGCAAACCAATGCAATCATGGATAGTAGATTTTTTTTCATTTTTGTAGAAGTTTTTAAAGTTAATAATGAAGTTAGTAATAATAGAAAAATCTCTCGTTGCAAAATAAACACATTCATTCCAACACTCGTATCTCATATCTGCAATTCTTTCTCTCATATCTACAAATAATGCTCTCCCAAACAAGAAAATTGCCAAAATAATCACTCCACAACTAAAAGATTCACATCTTTCCCCATTCTCCCCACACTCCCCATTCTCCATTTACAACCCAATCCTAAAACTACTCACGTAGCCCGGAATGGGTGTATCCATGAGTTCCAGAGTGCCACCTTGTTTCACGATGAATTGGCGAGAAAGTGACAAACCGATGCCTCGCCCTGTAACTTTCGTGGTGAAGAAAGGCACGAACATCGAAGAGCGCACATGAGGTGGAATTGGTTGACCGTCGTTGCTGACAATGATATTCACATGGTTAGGTGTTCCCGTTTCGCCGGGTCGCATTTGTAGGCGTGGAGCACTCTCCGCTTTCTCCACTCTCAGTTCCATCCTCTTGGCATCCGCTTCCACTGCATTTTTAATCATATTGACCAGCACCTGATGCAGCATCGAGGCATCAGTTCGCACCCTGCATACCTCAGGCACTTGGATACTCCAGTTTAGTTCGGGGAAGAGCGCTGTCAGGTCCTTCACAAACGATGATAGTTCAATGTCCTCAGGCACGGCCGTGTGTCCTTCCGACATCTTCCGATAGTTCTCCACGAACGAGTTGAGGCGGGCAGCGGTGGAGTGAATGGCGCGGATGCCTTCCTCCAAAGGTGTGCCCACCACGTCCTGCCGTTGCAGCATACTGTTTGCAATGCTGGCGATGGGAGCAGCCGAATTCATGATTTCGTGCGTGAGCACCCTCGTCAGTTTTTCCCACGATTCCACCTCGTTCTGGTTCACGAGTTGTCGCACTTCCTGCCCCATGTCGTAGAGGCTCTCCTGCATGGCACGTTCTCCAGGCAGCAGTCCCTTCGAACTAAGACGGAAAGAGAAGTCGCGATTCCGAATGGATTCCGACATCAAGTAAGCCCGCAATTTCAGTTTGTGCTGATGATGCCAAAGCAAGTAAAACACTATAGCAATGGCTAAGATGATAGGGATGATATACACGTTACTTATAGTTTTTTCATCTTATTATAGAGTGTTTGCCTTGAGATGCCGAGGAGTTTGGCAGCGATGGAGAGGTTGCCCTTGCTGCGGTCGATGGCGAGGCGGATGTGCTCAGCCTCCATTTCGTCGAGTGTGGCCATTTCGTTTTTCTGTTCCAGCAGACCAACGAGTTTACCCACCAGTTCGGCATTGTCCCACGGTTTTGTGATGAAATCCACCGCACCGCTTTTCAATCCCCTCACCGCCAACTGGATATCGCCGTAGGCCGTCAGCAGCACCACAGGCACGTCGGGGTGGTGCTTGCGTATGGTACTGAGCCAAAACAAACCTTCCTGTCCCGAATTGACACCCGTCGAGAAGTTCATGTCGAGAATCACCATCGTGATTTCCTCAGTTGCCATCGTCACCAGTATGTCCTTGGGCGAGGTGAGTGTCAGAATGTTGTCGAACGTACCGCTCAGGCAGTATCGCAATGCTGTAAGAATGGCGGGATTGTCATCCACCGCCAAGAGAGTTCCGTAGGTCATGGCCAATTAAATTAAGAATGAAGAATAACAACGGAAAAATCGTTTTTTCCCCCTTCAAAGAAATCATCAGATGAAACAAACAAGAACTTTATTTTCCGTTTTTCCGTTCATTTTCCGTTTATTCCGTTGTTCTACATTCTTCATTTTTTATCAAGGGCAAAAGTAGAAAAACATCCTCGAATCCACAAGAAAAGGAGGTGAAAAATGAAAACTGTCAAATAATTGGACAGGAAAGTGTCAAAAATTTTGACAATCTCACGGTCGGTGAAGTGAAAAATTTGCAGAAAACTGTGAATCCCTCTAATTTTGCGTCAAGAAAAAACGAAACCATCATGAGATGCTTCATCATTATCCTCATCATTTTCCTCTCCAGTGACATCCAGGCGCAGAAGGTTTGGACGATGGACGACTGCATCGACTTTGCACTGCAACACGCCCATTCCATCCGTCAGCAGAACCTGCAAGTTGCTGCGGCTCGCGACCAAGTGACGCAGAGCAAGCTTGCCTTCACGCCCTACCTCAGTGCTGGCACGAGTGGTAGTCTGAGTTGGGGACGAAGCATCGACCCCGAAACCAACATCTACAACACGGTGAACTACCTCAACACAGGGTTCAGCCTGAGTGCCAGCATGACCTTGTGGGACGGCGGACGCTCCATCATCGCCCTGCGCGAGGCAAAACTCAACAAGCAGCGACAACTCAACGAACTGCAACGCCAGCGCATCAACGTGGAACTGCAAGTGATTCAGGCTTTCATCAATGCGCTATATTTTCAGGAGAGTCGGCTCATTCATCAGAAGAAACTGACTGACAGCCGTGCGCTCCTCCATCAAGTGCAGGTGCAGACGGAGTTAGGACTGAAGGGAAAAGCCGACATTGCCCAAGCCGAGTCGCAAGTGGCAGAAGACGAGCTCTCCTGCCTGCAATGCGAGAATCAGTACAAGCAAGCCATGCTCGACTTGAAAAAGATGATGGGCTCTCAAGAACTGGAGGTAAATGAAGAATTAAGAATGAATACAGACGAAAACGATGCCGACACCCTTCACCATTCCTCATCCGGATGGCTTCTCTCCCCTCACAGGGGAGCCGGAGGGGTATCTCTCTCCCCTCTCAGGGGAGCTGGAGGGGTCTCTCTCTCCCCTCACATGGGAGTCGGAGAGGTCTCTCAACATCCCACTGCCGTGGCAGCTCGTATGCGAGTGAAGAGTGCGGAACTGACGGTCAAGCAGGCTCGTGCGTCCTTCATCCCGTCGCTTTCCCTGAGTGCAGGCGTCAGTACGGGTTACCACCGCAGCTACGGCACAGGCATCGCTCCCACACCCTTCGGCAAGCAGTGGCACGACAACATGGGCTCGTCCATCAGCACGGGCATCAGCATCCCCCTTTGGGACCAGCTCTCGCACGTCAACACGCTCCGACGCAGCAAGCGCGAACTCACCCTTGCCCGATGGGAACAGGAAGAAACCATGCGCCAACTGCAAATCGACTTCACGAAGGCCTGCCTCGATGTGGAGGCCTGCCAGAAGGAAATCGCTCAACAGCGACAAAAACTCGTTGCCGACAGCATTGCTCATCGGGTGCTCCTCCGCCAGTACGAAGAAGGACTTTCCTCCTTCCTCCATCTCCAGTCGGCTGTCCGCACGCTTCAGCAGTCGCGCATCAGCCTGCTTCGTCAACGCCTCCTTCTGATTCTGAAAAAGAGAACACTCAAGCAATATGGATACACCTCTTGAACCCAAAAGCAAGCTTCGTCGCCTGGCTCCTTACCTGACAGGCGTCGCCCTCTTCGTCGGCTGTTGCATCTGGCTCTCCTTCTCCAACATTGGCAAGACGCTCACCGTGGAGCGCAGAAACCTCAACATCGGACTGGTGCAGACAGGCCGATTCGACGATTTCGTCCGTCTCGACGGACAGGTGCAACCCATCTCCACCATCCAGATTTGTCCGCAGGAAGGCGGCATCGTCATGGAGCGAGTGGTGGAGGAGGGCGCACGAGTGAAGAAAGGCGATGTGCTCATTCGCCTCTCCAATGCCAACCTCGACCTCGAAATTCTCAATGCCGAAGCCAATCTGGCCGAGAAGCAGAACTTCCTCCGCAACACGCAAATCACGATGGAGCAGGACCGACTCAACAACCGTCAGGAACTCCTCCAGCTCGACCTCGACGTGAGTCGCAAGCAGCGCAACTACCAGCAGCAGGAACGACTCTTTAACGAACAACTCAACACGCGCGAGGAATACCTGCAAGCCAAGGAGGAATTCCAGTTGGCCAAGAAGAAGCAACGACTCATCCTCCAGCGACTCGACCAGGACAGCATCTACCGTTCCTCGCAAGTGGAACAACTGCGCGAGAACCTCGACAACATGAGGCAGAACCTCGTCCTCATCCGTGAGCGAAAGGCAAAGCTCGAAGTGCGGAGTCCAGCCGACGGCGAAATCGGTCTGCTCGATGTGGAACTCGGACAGAACGTGGGGGCTGGCGGAAAGATTGGTCAGCTCAACGACCTCTCCGACTTCAAGGTGATAGCGAACATGGACGAGCACTACATCGACCGCGTGCGACCAGGGCTCATTGCCAACTACGAGCGCAACGGACAACGCTACCAACTGCGTGTGCGCAAGGTGTTTCCCGAAGTGCGCAACGGAGCTTTCCGCATCGAACTCGTCTTCCACGGCAAGCGTCCCGACCGCATCCGCAACGGACAGACCTACTATCTCGATCTGCAACTGGGCGAGTCGAAGCAAGCCGTCCTCATTCCGAAAGGCACGTTCTTCTCCGTCACAGGAGGCAGTTGGGTGTTCGTGCTCGATGCCGATGGTCATCATGCCTATCGCCGCAACATCCGCATCGGTCGCCAAAACCCGAAGTTCTACGAAGTGCTCGACGGTCTTGAACCTGGCGAGCAAGTCATCACCAGCGGTTACGAGGCTTTCAAGGAAAGGGAAATGCTGACAATTAAATAAGGAGAAGCCTCACCCCCTCTTCTTAACCTTAACCCTAACCTTAACCTTAACTTTCCATCCGGATGGCAGTTATCGTTATGGTTATCGTTGAAAAGGGCGAGGGGAGTAGATAGTCAATAAATGAATAAATTAACAATAAAAATCTTATGCTTACACTAACAGACATCACCAAAGTATTCTATGCTGAAATCGTGAAGACCACAGCACTCAACGGCGTATCGCTGTCGGTCAACGACGGAGAATTTGTGGCCATCATGGGTCCCTGGGCTGTGGCAAATCTACCCTGCTCAACATCCTCGGCCTCCTCGACAATCCCACTTCGGGCACATATATGCTCAACGGAAAAGACGTGGGCAGCTTGAAGGAAAGCCAGCGCACCGACGTGCGCAAGGGCGAAATCGGATTCGTGTTCCAGAGTTTCAACCTCATCGACGAACTCACCGTGGAGGAAAACGTTGAACTTCCGCTCATCTATCTTGGGGTGCCATCGAAGGAACGCAAGCAGCGCGTGGCCGACATTCTGCGCCGCGTCAACATGAGCCATCGCGCCACCCACTTCCCTCAGCAGCTCTCGGGCGGTCAGCAGCAGCGCTGTGCCATTGCCCGAGCTGTCATTTCCCATCCCAGCATGATTCTTGCCGACGAACCGACTGGTAACCTCGACTCTAAGAACGGTGAGGAAGTGATGAAGCTCCTGCAGGAACTGAACACAGAGGGCACCACCATCATCATGGTTACCCACTCCAAGCACGATGCTGCCTACGCTTCGCGCATCATCAACCTCTTCGACGGACAAATTGTGGAAAGCGTGGGCGACTTTGTTTGATACATTTCGTTCAAAACTTGTCGATATTGGGAAAAATTCTATGTGGAAAAGTTTTCCGTATAAACGGAATGGTTTTGTTTATATACGGAAAACTTATCCGTATAAACGGAAAACCACTCCACGAACTTCTGTTCCCATCGTCACATTCTTCATTCCTCATTCTTCATTTTTAATTCCCTATGAAAACCTATCTTCGTTTTCTTTCTCGAAATAAAGGCTACACAGCCGTCAATGTGGTGGGCCTCTCGGTTAGCTTGGCTTTTGTCATCATGATTGGTCTGTACGTTTGGTACGAATGGACCACGGACCGCTGGCATCGGAATGCTGACCGCATCTATATGTTGGCGATGAACCGCAATGATGGCAATGGTTTAATCACAGCCAACCACTGGAGCATCGAGCAGGTGCTGCGCGACAACTTCCCTGAGATTGAGCGCACCTGCGCCACGGGCATTGCCTATAGCAACATGATGCTTGACGACACCCGCAAGAAGGAAGTCCATGTTCTCTACACGGAGGATGACTTCTTCCAGATGTTCGACTTTCAGATTCTCTTGGGCGACACGGCTCGTCTCTTTCCGCAGGCCAACACGGTGCTGCTGAGCGAGAGCATGGCACGTTTGCTCTTCGGTCAGGAATACCCCATTGGACAGACGGTCCGTGTGATGGACGGTGGATTGGAACTCACGGTGAGCGGTGTGTTTCGCGATTTCGAGCGCACGTCGTTCTGGCAAGTTGACATGGTGATGCCGCTCGATGTGCCTGGTACAATGATCATGAATGACAGTTTCGGGAAAGAGGACATCGGGTCATACGCTCAGAGTATTTTCATCATGACGAAACCCCATGCCGACTTGAACAGCAAAATCGACGACATGCAGCGATTGCTGGAGAACAAGACTGTCTATCGGGGCATGGGTCGAGGGGAGCACATCAAGCTGATTCCGCTGAAGGACTACTACATGATGAGCAACGTCATAAGTCCTTCCACTCGTAATGGTGATGCTCGGCTGGTGCGCATTCTTCTCATCACGGGCTTTGTGCTCTTGCTCTTTGCCATGATGAACTATGTGAGCCTGACCATTGCGCAGAGCACTTTCCGTATGCGCGAGATGGCGATGCGCCGCTTATTGGGCGAACACAAGAAGAAGGTCACTTGGCGCATCCTGAGCGAGAGCGTTCTGCTGAGTTTGTTCTGCATGGTGGTGGCATTGTGGATTGCCTATGCCTTGCTACCCATTGCCAGTCGCCTTCTCTATCACTCGGTCTATGATCCCATCACGCTCCACTTGTCGCAACTGTTTGCCAGTCCTGTCATGGTGCTGTGCCTCGTGCTGTTTGTCGTCGTGGTGGGGGTGGTCACAGGACTTTTCCCAAGTCTCTACATTGCCAAAGTGCAACCCATTGAGGTGGTGCGAGGAACGATTACGAGACGAACAAAGATGCTGTTCTCCAAGTTATTCATCACGGTGCAGAACGTGATTTCCATCACGCTCATTGCTGTGAGTCTGACGATGTGGTTGCAGATGCGCCACATTGTGAATGCACCGTTGGGTTACGACAAGGAGAACGTGGTGCAAATCTTCTTGGACGGAGATGGCGTGACGTCGTTCTTGGGCGAAGTGCGCCAGTTGCCGGGCGTGGTTTGTGCCTCGGCATGTGATGCGCCTCCTGTCACGCAGGGCTTCATGCAATCCGTGAAAGGTCCCGATGGCAATTATTTCCCTCAGTCCTTCAATGGCTATATGGGTGACACCGTCTTCATGCGTGTGCTCGACATCAAGCCGCTAAAGGAGTATGGAGAGGTGGGTAGCTATCCGAAATACTACGTCACCCCATCGGTCTTAGAAGCACAGGGCCTGGCTCCCGATGCCACGGAGTTCTACTACCCTCCTCAGTTTGGTGATTGGAATTCCACAGACCGACTCATGCCTGTGAGTGGTATCATCAAAGGCTTCAAGGCTGGACACATCATGACGGAGGAAAGCTTTCCTATTATCGTTGCCATCACTGACAAGAATATAGACGGCGGTTGGGCTACCTGCGTGATTGCCAAACTGAACGGTACGGGCATGGTGAAGACGGTGCAGCAGATAGGGGAGCTCTACGAAAAGCATTTCCACATGGAGATGGGAGAGAACTGCATGTTCATGGATGAGTATGTGCGTTTAAATTTTCAGAGCCATGTCAATGCACAGCGCATCGTCACGGTGTTCACCATTGTGGCACTGCTGATTTCCTTGCTCGGACTCGTTGCCATGAGCACGTACTACATTCAGCAGCGTCGGCGCGAGATAGCCGTGCGGAAGGTGTTTGGTTCCAAGAGCCGACAGGTGCTCATCCGCTTAGTGCGTTCGTTCATGCTCTACGTAGGCATCGCCGCCGTCATCGCCATCCCTATCATCTACTACATCGGCAACGACTGGCTCTCGCAGTTTAGTTATCGCATCAGCCTCTCGTGGTGGATTTATGCCCTCGCCATTCTCATCACCGCCCTCGCCTCCTTCCTTGCCGTCATCCTCCAAAGCTTGCACGCCGCCAACGCCAATCCTGTGGAGAGCATCAAGCAAGAATAATCAAGGAATTTTTATCAGGGATTTTTAAGGATTCTTTCAAGGACAAGAACAAGGTACAAAGAACAACGTAGTCAACGAAAATCCTTCAAATCCTTTAAATCCCTGATAAAAACCATAGTACATTGAAAATATCAAGGATTGAAAGGATTATAAGGATAAAGTTACCCCAAAAATCCTTTAAATCCTTCAAATCCTTGAAAAAAAACATAGTACATAGAAAACGTCAAGGATTTTAAGGATTATAAGGATAAAGTTACTTGAAAAAATCCTTTTAAATCCTTTAAATCCCTGATAAAAAAGAATCTCAGAAAAAGAATCCCAGAATGAAATCCTATCTCCGTTTCTTATCCCGCAACAAAGTCTATACCTTTGTGAATGTGGTGGGACTCTCCGTGAGTCTGACCTTTGTGCTGCTCATCTTGCTCTTTGCCCATCAGGAACTGGAGCGCGATGCCTTCCATCCTGGTGTGGAACGCATCTATTCGCTCACCACGATGGTTGAGGGTTTCGAAGTTCAAGGAGACAAGAGGGAGATTGAATATTGTCCCTTTTCGAAGGAATGCGTGATGGACAAGTTGCCATTCGTGGAGGAAGGTTGCAATGTGTCGTTTCCCCTTGGAATGTTCCAAGTTGTCAGTCACGATAGTGTGCGCATTGAGAAAGTGACTGATGCGTATTTTGTGAGCGAGAATTTCTTTGATTTCTTTGCCTTTCCACTTGCTTATGGTGACCGTGCAACGGCTTTGCGACAGCCTCATGCCATCGTCATCAGCACCAGTTTGGCGCAGCGACTGTTTGGCACAGAACAGGCTGTGGGGCAAAGCATCGACATCAACGACACGCTACACTATGTGGTCAGTGCTGTGATGGAACCGTTTCGCCACACCTATCTCAACCATTACGACATCGTTTTGCCTTTGGAGCAGCAAGCCTTGGCGGAGCAGCACTTGTCGGGCGAAAAATATGAAGGAATGGTCTATCTGCGTATGCATGAGGGTGTGAAGATAGAGGAGCATGAGCAAGAAGTACAGGACGCATTGCGAGAAGCAGCAATGCAGGCAAAGGGGGAGAGGATAAGGAAGATGAATTACAACTTACGCCCTCTGCGTAGTCTTTATTTCTCGCCCGAAGTCACTGGCGCAACTCAGCACGGCAGTCTTGTGCGTGTGAAGGCAATGCTGTTGGCAGGACTGATTATCTTGCTCTTTGCCTTGATGAACTACGTGAATCTCACCGTGTCGATGAGTGGATTCCGTATGCACGAGATGGCGATGCGCCGCTTGCTGGGTGCTCATCGCTGGCGTCTCACCCTGCGCATTGTTGCAGAGTCGGTGCTGCTGTGCGCCGTGGCGATGCTCATCGGCATTGGCGGATTGCATCTGATTCTCCCACTGATGAACGAAATACTGTTCACGCAGTCGCCTCTCGATGTGGGTTCGAGTTACACGCCCGAGTTGCTTTCAGTCGGTGAACTCATGGAGGGATGGCTTCCTTTCGCAGTGGTGGCGCTGACGGTTCTGATTGGAAGCCTGGCAGGCATTGCTCCAGCCGTGGTCGCTTCGTCGGCACAACCCATCGAGGTGGTGAGAGGCACCTTCCGACGCGCCACCAAGATGCGGCTCTCCCGCTTCTTCATCATTGTTCAGCACACCATCACCATCGTGCTGATTGGGGTTTCGTTGCTGATTTCCTTGCAGGTCCATCACATGGTGAATGCGCCGATGGGTTACGACACGGAGCATCTGATGGAGGTGCATCCCAGAACAAGAAAGGTGGATAAGGAGTTTCTTTCGGTCATGGCTAAGGAACTGAAGCAGTTGGCTTGCGTGGAGCAGGTCGGCTTTTTCTCGGAACTTCCTTGGTGGAGCAATGGTGGAGGTTCTTTTTACAACATGAGTGATGACGATACTGAAGCCGGTAAGCATAACTCGCTGGACTGTTCGCAAGAAGGATTGGAATTGTTGGGCTTGGACATGATTCATAAGTACAACACATCGAAACATGAAGGACGGCATCATTACTTCTCGCGCAGTGCGATGGAACTCCTCAGTACTCCTATTGACGCCCGCATGGTGGGAAGACCATTTTGGACGGGAACCCCCGATGCCGATGGATCTTTCCAAATGAAACGGATGGTTCGTGTTATCGACAGTGTGGCAGTGGCAGGCGTGTTTGAGGATATGCGTTGGGGAACGGTTTTGCAGGACCAATATCCAACGGAGATTTATGTTGGCGACTCAGATCAGTTTTATGAAGTGGTGGTTCGCTTCAAAGGTGACCCCGAGGAGGCAAAGCAACAAGTGCGTGAGGTGTATCGGAAAGTGAAAGGGGAGGAATATATGGATGTGTACCCGAACGTGATGCGCCCTTGCGAATACATAGCCCTGCACTTCGTGGAGGAAACTCAGCTCATGCGTCTCATCCTCATCTTCACGGCAGTGGCACTGCTGATTTCCTTGCTCGGACTCGTTGCCATGAGCACCTACTACATTCAGCAGCGTCGGCGTGAGATAGCCGTGCGGAAGGTGTTTGGCTCCAAGAGCCGACAAGTGCTCATCCGCTTGGTGCGCTCGTTCATGCTCTACGTAGGCATCGCCGCCATCATCGCCATACCTATTATATATTATATTGGCAACGACTGGCTCTCGCAATTCAGTTACCGCATCAGCCTCTCGTGGTGGATTTATGCTCTCGCTATCCTCATCACAGTCTTCACTTCCTTCCTCGCTGTCATCCTCCAAAGCTGGCACGCTGCCAACGCCAATCCAGTGGAGAATATTAAGCAAGAGTGAAGACTCTCCCCCTTACCCCTCCCTGTGAGGGAGGGGAGTGGAATGAAGAATGTGGGTTAGTTAAGATAATTAAGGTGCGCACAACCTGCGACGCGTCGTGATGATGGGTGGCAGGATTTTGTGTGTGGTGTCAACTCCATTTTTTCTTTTTTTTATTCTTCGTGCAAAAAATCTTTGTCTTGCATTTTCTTTTTCTCTCCTTTTCTATTATCTTTGCCCACGAGAAAGATCTTTAACTATTTACCTCAGAAAAAAACTAACAAGAACATGGAAAAGACGAATAAGTATGCTGGCACCCAGACGGAGAAGAATCTGGAGGCTGCTTTTGCTGGCGAGTCGATGGCTCGTAACAAATACACGTATTTTGCTTCGAAGGCAAAGAAGGAAGGATTTGAGCAACTGGCTGAAATCTTCCTCAAGACGGCTGACAACGAGAAGGAACATGCCAAATTGTGGTTCAAGGAACTCAACGGCATTGGTGACACTGCTGAGAACCTGGGTGCTGCTGCCGACGGCGAGAACTACGAGTGGACGGAAATGTACGAGGGCTTTGCCAAGACCGCTGAGGAGGAAGGCTTCAAGGCGCTGGCTGCCAAGTTCCGCATGGTGGCTGCCATTGAGAAGCGCCATGAGGAGCGTTATCGTGCGTTGCTGAAGAACGTGGAGCAGGAGGAAGTGTTTAAGAAGTCGAGTGTGAAGGTGTGGGAATGCCGCAACTGCGGACACATCGTTGTGGGCGAGAAGGCTCCTGAAATCTGCCCAGTGTGTGCACATCCTCAGGCTTACTTCGAAGTGATGGCAGACAATTATTAATCAGAAGGAACATGCGAAGATTTTTTATGCTGACAGCCCTTGTGCTGTCAGTTAATTTGGTGTGGGCTGAGAGAATCGACAGGAAAGCGCTGATGGATAGAAACAGTCCCATCGTGACGTCGATGGACACGTTGGCATCGCTGTCTGTGGGCAACGGAGAGTTTGCCGTGACCGTGGATGTGACGGGTTTGCAGTCGTTTCCTGAATACTATTCCAATGGCGTGCCATTAGGAACACAGAGTCAGTGGGGTTGGCACAGTTTTCCAAACCCAGAGAATCTGCAGTTTGATGAAACGCTGCGTGGCTATGACTTCGGTCGAGGTAGGCAAGAACTGTATGCTTGTCAGGTGAAAGCCGACGACTCGGAGCGAGGCAAGAAAGCCTCGGACTGGTATCGTGCCAATCCGCATCGTCTGCATTTGGGCGTTGTCGGTTTTGATTTCGGCAAGAAAGCTTCGCCGGAGAAGGTGAGAAGCATCTATCAGACGCTGGACTTGTGGAACGGTGAGATTCGCAGTTCGTTCCAGTATGAGAAGAAGACCTTCGAGGTGCAGACCGTGTGTCATCCTGTGCTCGACATGATGAGTGCGCGCATTCAGAACACCGACAAGACTCCGCTTCTGATTCGCTTCCCTTACCCAACGGGCAAGCACAGTGACGATGCCTGCGACTGGAACTCAGAAGACTTGCACGAAACGGAGTTGGTTTCCATTCCTTCGGGTGCTATCATGAAGAGAATTCTCGATGGAACCGTCTATTTTGTGACTTTGCAGTGGACGGGCAAGGTGGATATACAGAGGGTGGGGCGCAATGCCTTCCGTCTGAAACCGCATTCGGTGGATTGGTCGCTGAGTGTGAACTATACGAAAGCATTTCCTTTCGAAAGCAAGATACTGCCAAGTTTTGAAGAAACGCGAAAGGCTGCAGCATGCCAATGGCAGGAGTTTTGGCAAGATGGTGCAGCAGTGGATTTCTCCCATTGCTTCGACCCTCGCGCGAAAGAACTGGAGCGTCGCGTGGTGCTGAGCCAATACTTGCTGGTCATTCAGAGCGCAGGAAGTACACCACCACAGGAAACAGGACTCACTTACAATTCGTGGTTTGGCAAGTTCCACCTCGAAATGATTTACTGGCATGAGGCTTGGCTTCCGCTTTGGGGACATGGCGACCTGTTGCGCAAGACGCTGCGATGGTACAAGACTGCGGAACCTGTGGCAAAGCAGATAGCAGAGCGACAGGGACTGAAAGGTGTTCGATGGATGAAAATGACCGACCCAAGCGGAATCGAGGCGCCATCGAATGTGGGCAGTTTCCTGATTTGGCAACAGCCACATCTCATTCAGTTGGCTGAATTGGTGTATCAGAGTTATCTCAGTAAGGACGACTATAACGGCGATGCTTATCGTCGCGACAAGGCCAATGCTTTCTTGCGAGAGTTCGCTCCGCTCGTGGAAGAAACGGCTGAGATGATGGCGGATTTCGCTACATATAACAAGCAGAAGCAACGCTGGGAATTGCGTGGATTCATTCCTGCTCAGGAGACACTTTCGGCCCGAACGACGGTGAATGCTCCGTTCGAGTTGTCGTATTGGCACTACGGACTGAGCATCGCCCAGCAATGGAGAAAGCGGCTGGGACTGCAACCAAACAAGTTGTGGCAGGATATCATCGACCACTTGTCGCCACTTGCCAAGAACAGCGACAACCTCTACTTGGCTGCTGAGAATGCCACGGACACTTACACCGACATTAAATACACGTCGGACCACATGGCTGTGCTGGGTGCATTGGGCGTGTTGCCAGGCTATTACGGCATAGACCGCAAGGTGATGCACAACACGCTGAACTGGGTATGGAACGGTTGGAACTGGGACAAGACATGGGGCTGGGACTATCCGATGACAGCTATGTGCGCAGCACGACTGGGTGAGCCTGAGATGGCTGTCAATGCGCTCTTAATGGACAAGCGTACAAACACCTATCTGAAGAACGGACATAACTACCAAGACAATCGTCTGCGCATCTACCTCCCTGGCAATGGCGGTCTGCTCACAGCCGTCGCACTCATGTGCAATGGTTGGGAAGGCAGTCAAGGCAACTGCCCCGGCTTTCCAAAGACTTGGGACGTGAGATGGGAAAGGTGAGGAAATGAAGAATGCGTTCCGAAACGATGAATGTTTTCTAAATAAAAAAATGAAGAATGAGCAACTCATTCTTCATTTTTTTATGCTTCTTTCTTCATTTTCCTACCTGCCGCTATACGTGGTAGAGGCTTTGGCAGATGTGGTTTGGGAGCCTCCGCTCACCTTGGCATTGGTGGTGAGACCATACCAAGTGTCGTCGGTTTCGGTAATGGTTGGTGAAGAAAAGATGTAATAGGTGGTGTTCGTGCTGAAGCTTGGGGAACTGATGAGCCAGCTGCTGGTGGAACCACCTCCACCTCCACCGCCGCCAGGACCATGACCGCCCCAACCTCCACCACCTCCACCACCGGAAGTGGAACTGTAGCCATTTGGCAGTTTGGTGGCATCGAAAGCTAAGATGGATGAACTGCCCGCGCTGGAAGTCGTTTCGATGGCGAACTTGCTTAACGATGTAGATACGCCGATGACGGGTTGACTTCCTGTGGTGGAACTGACGCTGTTGTTGCCACCACCATTCGCAATCACAGTGCCACCCGTGATGTAGAGGTAGTAGCGTTCAGCTGCATCGAGTCCACATTCAGGACTTCCACTACCGAAGGCCAGTACTACGCCACCGCTGATATACATGTTGCCGTTGGAGTCGATACCGTCGTTCGACGATGTCTGTCCAAGTACATAACCGCCTTTGAGGTACATGTGGCTGGCAGAGTTGATGGCATCGTCAGCACTCGACACGCAGATGAGTTTGCCGTCGTTGACCGTCAGCGTGCTCTTCGTCTCGAATGCCTCGTGACTGGACGAAGTGGCGTTGGTTTCACCGCCATTGATGACGGTGGCACCATCGGCCTTGATGCCCTTGGCAGACACACTGGAAGAAGACGTTGAGCCGCCTCCCCAACCGCCTCCGCCACCACTGCTGCCATAGTTGGAGCCTGTAGCCTTGGACGTGATGGTGCCGCCGTTGATGGTGAGTGTGCCATCCACTGAGATGCCCTTGCCGCCTGTTCCTGAGGAGGTGCAGGTGATATAGGCAGAACCACTGACCGTCATATTTCCGTCGCAGTTGATGCCCGCACAACCTTTGTAGTCAGTAGAACCCGATGACGTGTATTTTGTGGTGGCTGCACCCGAAGTAGTGCATTGAATGATGCCACCCGAAATGTTGAGATTCGTTTCTGCCTTGATGCCATGCGAGGCGCTGCCAGAACTGGTGGTCGTGATGTCACCGCCCGAAATACTCAATGTGCCATCGGCCTTGATGCCATGACTGTAGGAACCCGAATTGGAAATCGTGATGTTGCCCCCCGAAATGTCGATGTTGGCATCGCTCGACAGTCCTGCACCTACGGTGTAGTCGTGTGTGGACGAATCGTAAATGGATGCGGCTTGTGCTTTCAGGGTGAGTGTACCGCCCGAGATGACTATGGTGGAGTCAGCCTTCACGCATTTTCCCCCTCCCACACTCGCTGGTACTGTGACCGACAGTGTGCCGTCGCTCATTAGGAACTTGCCATCGTCCTCCGACTTATCGCCTTCCATGCCAATCTGGATGCCATCGTCGCCCACACCGCTTATGGTGAGGCTTCCGCCCTTGATTTTCAGATACTGATTGACGTTGATGCCGTCTTTCGTGGCTTTCGTGATAGAGATACTGCCCGTCATGGTCTTTTTCAGCAAGATGTACTCGTCAGCCCAGAAGGCGTGCTTCGTACCGTTGCCTGCGATGCTCAGTGTGCCCGAACCCGTAAATTCGGAATGTCCGTTCACCATCAGCGCACCCTTGTCCGTACTACTGCTGCCGTCGGCAAGTGAGTTCGTGCCTTCCAGTTCGATGGCGATGCGCTTGCCGTCGTCGATGTTGATGGCTGCACCCGATGGGTTGGTCAGAGAGAGGTTGCTCAAGACGAAGGTGGCTTTCAAGTCGCCATCCTGATAGAGAGAACCGTTGGAACAGGAGCCGCTGAGGGTGTAAGTGATTTCGTTTTCACAACCCGCTTCGAGGATGCTCACATGGGTGCCGTTCGTCACGGTAGCCGTGATGTAAGGAGCGATATTGCCAGCAATCACCACCTGCGCTTCGGTACTTGAATAGGTAACTGAAACGCTGTTGTTATCGACGGAAATTGCCGAATTCATCGAGATAAAATCCACATCGGAGAGTGAATAAGTCCTGCCTCCAATCGTTACACTTGAGCCGTTGTTGTAGGTCATTTCGCCACAATCCTTCGCATTGTAGCGATAGGTGACATTTCCCTGCTTCACATCCAGTACTTGTGCTTGGGCTGTGGTAGCCAATGCCAAAGCCAAAACAAATGCTATATTCTTTTTCATATCACTTCAAAAAGATTTTGGCAGGTGCTTTGCCCTGAGTGGATGATTTTGCTACGTAGATGCCGCGAGGCAGACTGCTGCTTGCTGACTCAATGGAGGAGAACTTGCCGACGCTGACGCCCGAAGTGGTGAACAGTTCGATTTCCTCTGTTCCGTCGAACAAGAGGCTGTTGATGGCGTTGGTGCTGTTGTCCGTTGCGCTGAACGACATTTTCACCAAGTCGGCTGTTGTGAAGGAATAGGTCTCACCGTCCGCTGTCTTGACAGACGTGGAGGTGTCGGAAAAACTGATTTGGATGTCCCGACTGGCAAAAGCCACGATGCTGTTGTCGGTCTTTTGGAATGCCAGATAGTCGTAATCGTCTGCCCATGCGGAAAAAGCAAACAGGGCAGACATGATAGTTAGCAGAGATTTTTTCATGTCGGTTTCTTAATAAGTTTAGGTTGCAAAATTAGCGAAAAAACTCGAATCTGTAATTAAAAACGAGAAAAAAGTGATATTATTGTATGAAACGACACTTTATTTTGGAAAAATGTTACATGGGGAAGGGCGCTAAGAAGGATAAAACACATCATTCAGCTTGTTTCCTTATCGTTCGCCAACATAGCTTAATCCTTCAATTGGACTCGGATGATTGTTTATTCAAATGTAGTTGAACGTTCAATCGAATGTACTGGCGCTTTCCTTTGATACTACTGAAATGCCGAGCCCTCAACATTGACACGGCGAACCTTCGCCATCGCAACGCCGAAGGCTCGCCAAGTTGATGACGAGCCTTCGGCAACTAGTTGAACCTTTAGCTCGGCGTAAGCCAATCCAAATGAACGGTTCAGAATATCCACACATGAGATTCAGAAAATCACCTAAAGCGCTACACTAAATGCATTGCTTTTGTTGCTTTGTACCTATTTCGCCATAACAAAGTGACATCATTACTCTCAACTGAACCTACGATAGTTAAATAGAAATTTTAACGTCTTTCTTCTTGTTCATTCACATTCATTGCTTATTCCTTTATTTTGATTTGGATGGGGGAGCCGTTGCTTTTTTATAATACTTTACTTTTCTAATCAAAAAGGACGAAATTCAAGTTTTGAATTTCATCATTAAATATTTGAAGTAAATGATTGGCGTTTTTCCATATTTCTTCAGAATTACTTCCACCTATACAATCTGGACTTACTGCAATTGTAAGTACCTGAACATTTTGCATAGAATTGTTTACTATTTGTGCAAAATTTCTAATGAAATCGTCGCTAAATACTTTAATTTTATTAAAGTCCCAAAAGAAATCAAGATCAATATTCAAAATCCATTTTCTTTCTTTTTTGATAGTGTTCTTGGGAATTCCATGCAAATATGGACTATGTTCTTGAAATATTTGTACCAAATCTTGTCTAACATAAAATGGGTTTCTTGTTTGTGATGGAAAAGCATCGTACCCCCAATTATTTGATTCGCATTTATTGCAAGTGTGAGTGTAGAAAAAATTAGCATTAAACCAATTAGGAAATAAATAGTGACAGGCTCTTATATAATTGTCCCATTGAAAGAATTTATGTGTATTAGGATTTGTGTATGTTATTTGTTTGTATTCTTCAAAAGATATTTTGGGATTTTTCTTTATGAAATCAATGATAGATGGAGTCCCGCACCCTTTTAAATCGGAATGTTTATCAATATGCATGAAATTGTATTCCTCATTTGGATTACATTCTTGCATCCAGCACCATGCAGCTGCCAAATGATTGTCCATAACGTAAATAGGATGATTGTCACTTTTCCATATGAAAATGGTATCTTTATTCAAAGATTTCTTTTTCATAAAATCCATTGGCAATTCTTGTACCCACATAAAAGAAATAGTATAATTATGAAAAAGTATAATTATTTATCACTATTTATATATTTATTCAAAGTTGTATTTTTCTCCTTATAGAAATTTGAATCCATTGAGTTGACCTTGTTCCACATTTCCTTTGCTGCTTTTTTAGAACCTTTCATCCATAGTATTTCTCCTTTTGAATCGTATATGTTGGGGTCTTGAGGATACAATGAAATCGCATGATCTATTGTTGATAAAGCTTTTTTGAAATCAACAGAAGTTCCATTGCCTTCTGCATAACAATATGCCAGTGTGTTTAGGCTGGACTTATAATTCAATTCACTCCCTTTCAGAGCCCACTTGTACAAAGATGCGTAGTCATTAGTCTGATATAGTATAGAAATGATTTCCTTATAGCTTTCTTCATCGTTATGTCCTGCCGATTGTTCAAACCAATATAAAGCTTTTTGTAAATTTTTTTGAACGCCTATTCCATCTAAATATTTATAAGCAAGATTCTTTTGCCCATACATATTTCCATTATTCGCTGATTTCTCAAAATAATCAATTGCTTTTAGTGTGTCCTTTTCTATGCCGATACCCTTTATATAACATATGGCAAGACTATTTTGACATGTGGATTCATCGCATGAACTTCCAATATTGTAATAGTAAAAAGCTCTTTTTTCGTCTTTTTTTACACTTAATCCATTTTGGTACATTTGTCCTTTCATAAAATAAGAGAAATAATATTTATCATCAATTGCACGGTCTAACCAAATTAATGCTCTTAAAGAGTCTTGTTTAACTCCATATCCATAAGCATAACAAACCCCCATAAAATATTTCCCCTCATCATTTCCACAGAATGCAGCATCTTTGAAATAAGCAACGGCCTTGTTGTAATTCTTAGTGACATTCTCTCCATTCAGATACCATTTCCCTAATATAAGACACGAATAAGCATGATGGGCAGCTGCAGCTTTTTCATACCAATAAAGAGCTTTGTTTATATCAATTGCCACAGATAGACCATATTGATAATGTCTTCCTATATTATAATAAGCATACCTGTTTTTATTTTTGGCTGCTTTCTCAAACCACTTAAAAGCCAATTTAGGATTCTTTTCAACCCCGTCTCCTTTTTCGTATGCAAGACCTAATTCGTTTTGTGACCAACTGTCGTTTTTGTTTTCAGCATTATTCTTTATAGTTGTAATATTTTGGCTATGACATACTAATGAAAATAGCAGTCCCATCAAATAAGTAAAAAATAACTTAGTATTCATATTTGAACGGCTTTGATGAATAGTTTATTTTCAAGTTTTTGCAAGTTTCTATTGCCTTTTTACTCCCCCATGCAGCTGCAATTATGATGTACTTTTCTAAATCATTTGATAAGTTTGAAGATAAACACCATCGACTAAAATAAAGATCTGCAAGGAACTCGTCAACATACAATTTGTCCCAACAATCTGTTGGTTCTATTTCCATAAAAGCTAAGTATTGATTTATATATTCTTCAACTACACGTTTTGACCGAAATATGTCACCTTTTTCATTATAGACTGTAGTCAGCATTTCTATTGCATTTCTTTGATAGAAACTCCATGGCTCAGCAAGGAGTTTCACTTTCTCTAAATAAAGAATTGCATTATCAAAATCTTTAATTTTCTCTAAACATCTCCCTATTTGATAATATAGTTCAACCCTATATTGAGAATAATCAGATTCTATTGCATTTTGAATATCATAATATATTTGCAATGCCTCTTCCTTCCTGTCCAAATAGAAGTAACAATCTGCAAATTGTTTCTTTCCGTATGCACTGAGTAAATAATGATTATTCAAAGTTTGGAATTTTTCAAATGCAACAGAATAGGTCCCTTTGTAATATGATTCTTCAGCTTCATTAAACAATATGTCAATATCCTTTTGTGCTAGCTCTTCTCCTAACAAATAACGTGTAAAACTTTTGAAATCAGAAACATCATATTCATCCTTAATTGCATCGTATAATTTATGTCGTTTCCCTTCATCTTCTACATCTAAAGCAAATTCTTCAAATGTTCCTAAATCATAGTCTTCAATTAGTTCATCATATAATGCTCTTTTATTACCTGTCTTGTCAATAGCTCTTTTTGATGTTTCTGTTCCAAGTATCAGTTTGTCTCCAGAAATTGAATATCTCCCAAGTTTTTTTAACGCAGATTGTCCTAAAAGCAAAGGAACGCTTTGCCCATCTATAACGATAGCTTCAACATTCGACAATTCTTTATTTCCAATTTGTATTTTTTTCAAATTTATTATTGTATGGTCGACTATTCTACCATCAGCAACCTTCGATTGTGCAGTACCTTTTATATCTTCGGTAGATAAATAATCGTTTTCCAACATCATTAATGCAATAGATTGAGATATGCATACGTTTGCAGCTCCAGTATCAAAAATTAATTTTAGTTTAAGGCCATTAACAACACATGGAACCTTATAAACCCCACCATCTTGTTCTAATTGAATAACAGACTGGCTGTGACAATTAAGACAGATAAAACAAAATATAATTGTATAAATATGTATTTGGATACAACTTTTCATTCTAATTTTATTTTAAAGTCCTTCAAATTCTGTGGTTTATTTCCTTTTGTAAATGTTGAAATAAGAGCAGTGCTTATGCCATCGGTCTTCATGAGATGGGCAACTTTCTCTCATAAATTAGTTTTTTGTCGCGGTTTGCACTTTCAGCGGCGTAAGGACGAAGAGTTCCCTCAACCACCAAATCTACTTCACGTCCGAGTAATTCTTGTAAATCCATCACCATGCCTCCATGTGTTAAGAGTGTGAAGGGTTTGCCTGAGTAGTCGGGTATGAAAAGAATGTCCACGTCGCTTGTCTCATTGTCTTCGCCTCGTGCGACGGAGCCAAAGAGCCATGCTTTCAGGACGGGTTGAGTCTTGAAGTATTCAGCGATGGTCTCTTGTATTGTCTGAGTGCTCATAGGCGTATATGCTTGTTGTTGTCAATGTTGCTGCAAAAATACAAAAACTATTGTAATAACAACTCAAAGAAACTAAAAAAGTTAAAAGAATGGAGTTGATGCTATCGTTGTGAATTGTGACAAGTTGTGTTTTCGATTAACTCTGATAATGATTTGCATATTGGCCTTTGCGAACCATTCAGGATTTTCCTTTTGAGTCCTCTATTTACAAGTTAGATTAAGTAAATTCTTTGATTTTTGGCTTATATGTCAGCTTTATTTCGTATTTTTGCACGGAATAATGCTTTGTTCTTATTTGTAGAAAGCTGATAGATGACAGAAGAAAAGAATTATAAGCTGTTGCCTCACATAGATAGTCCGGCGGATTTGCGGAAGCTGGACGTGAAAGAGTTGCCGTTGCTGTGCGAAGAATTGCGACATGACATTATTCATGAATTGTCGGTGAATCCGGGACATTTGGCTTCGAGCTTGGGCGTGGTGGAACTCACCGTGGCGCTCCACTATGTGTTTGACACGCCTTACGATCGCATCGTGTGGGACGTGGGACATCAGGCATACGGCCATAAGATATTGACGGGAAGGCGCGACAGTTTCTGCACGAATCGTAAACTGGGTGGATTGAAGCCTTTCCCTTTCCCAAGCGAAAGCGAATACGACACATTCTGCTGTGGTCACGCTTCCAATTCGGTGAGTGCTGCACTGGGTATGGCAGTTGCTGCCCGTCTGCACGGTGAAAACAGGAAGGTGGTGGCTGTGATTGGCGATGGTGCCATGAGTGGCGGTTTGGCTTTCGAGGGAATCAACAATGCTGCGGGCATTCCGAATAATTTGTTGGTGATTCTGAACGACAACAACATGTCGATTGACAACAGTGTGGGCGGAATGCGTGAATACTTGCTGAAGCTGAATACCAATACCACTTATAATAATTTGCGTTATCGTGCCTCGAAGAAGTTGTTCGATTGGGGTGTGCTCAATGAGAAGCGTCGGAAGACGATTATCCGCTTCAATAACAGTTTGAAGTCGATTTTGACACGTCAGCAGAACATGTTCGAGGGTATGGATATCCGTTATTTCGGTCCGACTGATGGACACGATGTGATTGAGTTGGTGCGTGTGCTGCGAATTGTGAAGGACATGAGAGGTCCGAAGTTGCTGCATGTTCACACGGTGAAGGGTAGGGGCTATGCTCCTGCTGAGGAGAACGCCACGGTGTGGCATGCTCCAGGCAGGTTTGATGAGGAGTCGGGCAAGCGATTGGAATCGAAGTCCGACAATCCTTGTCCTCCGAAGTTCCAAGATGTGTTTGGGCATACCTTGCTTGAACTGGCGAAGCAGAACGAGCAGATTGTGGGTGTGACGCCAGCCATGCCAACGGGTTGCAGCATGAACATCATGATGCACGAACTGCCGAAGAGGGTGTTCGATGTGGGTATCGCTGAAGGTCATGCGGTGACGTTCTCGGGAGGTATGGCCAAGGACGGGCTCTTGCCTTTCTGCAACATCTATTCGTCGTTCATGCAGCGTGCCTACGACAACATCATTCACGACGTGGCTATCATGAATCTAAACGTGGTGCTTTGTCTGGACCGTGCTGGATTGGTGGGTGAGGATGGTCCGACGCATCATGGTGCGTTCGATTTGGCTTTCCTTCGTCCGATTCCGAACATCACGATTTCCTCGCCTTACGATGAGCGGGAACTGCGCCGACTGATGTTCACTGCCCAGCAGAAGGACATGGGTACCTTCGTGATACGTTATCCACGCGGACGTGGTTCGTGTGTGGATTGGCGTTGTGAGTTGGAGGCTGTGCCTGTGGGCAAGGGACGACAACTGCACTACGGCGACGATGTGGCCGTTCTCTCGCTGGGACCAATCGGTACGGAAGTGGAGAAGGCCATCGATTTGTTGCAGCAGGAAGGGGCGTCGGTGAAAGTTGCTCACTACGACATGCGCTTCCTGAAACCGATTGACGAGGACATCTTGCATGAGGTGGGACGGAAGTTCAAGCGTGTGATAACGGTGGAAGACGGAGTGGTGAGCGGTGGCTTAGGCAGTGCTGTCCTGGAATTCTTTGCCGACCACGGCTATCAGGTTGACGTGGAGCGTGTTGGCATTCCTGACGCATTTGTGGAGCATGGAACGGTGGCTCAGCTTCGTGCCATTTGCAAGATGGATGCGGAGGCAATTTTAAATATAATAAAACGGCCCCACCCCCTTACACCTCCCTGTGAGTGAGGAAAGTAGATAGTTGTGAATGGTTAGCTCTTAGAGTTATCATATCATAAAGGAGTTTTTCTCTGAGGTCAGGGAGAGGGTCTTTTATTTTAATCGTAGCATTATGAACATAGTTATTGCTGGTGCAGGAGCGGTAGGAACCCATTTGGCTCGTCTGCTCTCGAAAGAAAATCTGAATGTGGTGCTCGTGGACAAGGAAGAGGAGCGATTGGTGAAACTGAACGATGCGCTCGATATCATTACCTTGACTGGAGAACCAACGAGCATCAGTGTGCTTCAGAACGCTGGTGTGGATAAGGCTGACTTGTTCATAGCCGTGACACCCGACGAAAGCCAGAACATCACGCTTTCGATGCTGGCAAAGCAGATGGGTGCCAAAAGGACTGTGGCTCGTGTGGATAACTATGAGTACATGAAGGAGGAGAACGTGGAGATTTTCAGTAAGATGGGTGTGAACCGCCTCATTTATCCTGAGCTGTTGGCTGCCAAGGACATCGCTGCTTCATGTCGGTATTCATGGGCACGACAGACCTGGGAATTTGGTGAGGCGATGGACTTGATACTGTTGAGTGTGAAGATGCACGACAACCATCCCATCTACGACAAGGAAATCAAGAACGAAAATAATTTGCTCGTGGGGCATACGTTGAAGGAAATCGGTATGATGTACGGCCATAGTTTCCATGTGGTTGCCATCAAGCGCGATGGAGACACGATTGTGCCATACGGTGATGAGAAAATCCTGACGCGCGACTTGGTGTTCTTTATGACCACCCGTGAGAACGTGCACGAAATCTGTAGGCTTTCGGGCAAGGAAAACTATCCAAAGGTGGAGCGTGTCATCATCATTGGTGGCGATAAGTTGAGCGTGAGAGCCGACTGGGCATTGCCTAAGGACATGAGCGTGAAGGTGGTGGAACCCAACTACGATCGTTGTCAGAAATTGGGTGAACTGTTGCAGAACCGCACGATGATTATCAATGGTGAAGGTCACGACATGGACCTGCTGGAAGATGAAAGCATCGATTCAACTGAGGCATTCATCTCTCTGACACCTAACGACGAGGTGAATATCTTGGCTTGTGTGGCTGCTCGCCGCCGTGGGGTGAAGAAGACGATTGCGCAAGTGGAAAACCTCGACTACCTCGAAATGGCAGAACAACTGGATGTGGGTACGATTGTCAACAAGAAGAAAATAGCGGCCAGCTACATCTATGAAATGCTGTTGAAATCGAGTGTGGATAACATGAAGATGCTCACCGTAGCAGATGCCGACGTGGCTGAGTTCATCGTGAAGAAGGGTTCGCGTGTGACGAAGGACGACGTGATGCACATCGGTTTTCCTCGTGGCGTGAACATCGGTGGAATGGTACGCGACGGCAAAGGACAGTTGGTCGGTG
>CADBXS010000001.1:16488-105645 GCA_902798705.1 uncultured Bacteroidales bacterium | reverse complement strand
TCATTTTCGTAAATTTTTCGTAAATATAGTTAATTACCTCCCAATAATGCTGTTTCGTTCGCTATACTTAATTTGCAAAGATACATATTTAATTTTTTTCAGCAACAAAAAGGGTAAATTTTAACAAAAAAACCGCGGAACCATTGCGAGTTTCGCGGATTTTGATATTGATAGACATAAGGTGGACAATTACTGAGGACACTCACTTCTATGTACTATTCAGACTCGTGTGATTCTTGATTTGAATGTTAACACAAACATCGAAGGCAGATGGATTTATCTTGCTTCTACATAAGCACCTCCTATATAATTGAGACATTATCATCTTATTGGCCCAAGATGAGGTTGACAAGATAGACCACATCACTGATGTCTGCCATGCCATCGCTATTCAAATCGCCCTTCACAGCTGGTCCATCCGTCAGATAGCCTTTCAGTTCGCTGATACCAGCCTCGGTAGCAGCAGGAAGGAGTAGATAAGCGGTGTTGGCAGGAACAACGGCACTACCATCCACAGCCTTGAAGGTCTCGTCAAACACAAAGCCTGTTCTCACTTCTTCATCTTCCAACACCCCCACCAGTGCATTGCTATAATTATAGTCCGATGCATCCAAAGTAGGCACCTTATATGTCTTTCCCACTTCTCCTTTCAGCAGCACACCCGTTCCCGCAGGCACTTCAATCACAGGCGTCAACAGCAATTCTTTAGCTGAAGGCTTATAACCCACTACAATGTACGCCGTCAATCCGTTAACCTCTGAGAAATTCAGATTCTCATCCGAGCAGAATGTCTGAAGCTTATTCGTTGGTGTAATTGTTATATATGGATCTATCAAGTCAAATGTTGCAACAATTTCCACATCTCCATCAATTTCATCCGTCGTAAATGTATTACCCTCCATATATTTCTTCACATTAATCCCATTCATTTTCAACGAAACTAATTTGTATTTCTCGTATGGCTCAACAATAATAGTAGCTGAATTTCCTTTAATAATATTAAAAGTAGCAGAAGAATTTTTGATAGTCCTTCCGTTATATGTGATTGTACCTCCTTCATTTGCCGTTAAGATTAATTGATGATAATTTGCATAGCTTTTATCAACGATTTCAGTTACATAAAGTTGAACAGTTTCTCCAAAGATAGCAGGGAAGCCATAGATGTCATACTTATGATCAGTGTTCACATCGTAGCTCAAGTTGAAGCGATTGTAGAGGGTCAAATCAGAACCATTCTGTGAAACTGTAACACCATTTTTAAAGGCACCATTGAAAGTGACACCCGATATCTTCACGTACTCACTTTCGTAGTTGCGGTAGTCAGAAAGAATGGTTGCAACAGCAACATCTTGGGCTGTAACTTCATTTCCGTTTGTTATAGATTCAATCGTAAAGACATTGTCCGACATTTCGGTTAGACCATGGTACTGATAGAGCTTACCCGTAACAAAACCAGTAATCTTGTCACCTGCCACTAAATCAGAAGCACCATAGAATAAGAAGCCGTCCGTTCCATCGGTCACAAATGTATAAGAAGTACTCACAACACCCACGTATGTGACAAGCAAATCTTTGAACTGATATGCAACATCAGTCATGTCAGCAGTTGCAGCAGCCTTCATGGCAGCGATAGAGGTGTAAGCATCTGTTGGTTCTGAGTCTGGATCTGGATCAGGGTCAATAGGAACATCACCATCCACCGTCACCACGATTTTCGTAGCACGAACCTGATTGCTTTTAGCAGTGAAAACCACTTCGTTTGCAGCACCAGTCCATGTACCAGTGTTACCCTCGAAAGAATAATTACCAGGGGCAGCAGTAAAACAGCCAGGTCCATACTGAGCATCGTCCTTTGCCGTACAAGTGAAAACAATCTTCGTAATAGTACCCACAGTAGAATAAATCTCGAGTGTTTCTCCCTTGAGAGTGCGATACTGTCCGTTGCTTGAAGCCAAAAGACCTCTCGACACAGATAGGATGACACCGTTTTTCGTCAATTGGTCTGCACCCAACTCAGATTTGCCATTGGTATCATTCTCACCATTGAACGTAACATCACCTGCTTGAGCAACTATTGCCAGACAAAGCATTAGTACTGATAGTAAGAATCTTAGAGAAGTAAAGTATTTCATAATTGAAAAAAAAAAAAAATAGAATTTGTATGATTTGCTGCAAATATACAAAAAGTTTTGATACATCACTTTTTATTGATTGTTTTTTGTTCTATTCGCATTGCTCTACCAATCATAATCCTCTACATATCCGTCAAGCTCAACGTTCTGGTTCCATCCAGCATCGCGGAACAAACGCCGCTTTTTCTCTGAAAAACTCTTGTTCTGTCATAGCTGTACAAAAATAAGAAATATTAGGATTAACTCCAACTCTATTGGGGATAAACTTCAGTCCGACCCCAATCGGACTCTCAGTCCGCCTTTGTCGTACTACGAGTCCGACCGTATCGTACTCCGAGTCCGTCCAAAACGGACTGGAATCAAACAAGTAAACTAATTGATAGATGATGAACGAATAAAACAGAATTAACAGGTTTAGACTTTTGATAACGACAATCTCAATCTGCCATCTGTGGTTTTTCTCAATCGCAAATGCACTTGATTTCACTTTTTCTTACTATCTTTGCAAAATCAGTTTAGAAAAATAAGGAAAAGGCCATCATGGATGACAGCATCAAGATAAAGGGAGCCAGGGTTAACAATCTGAAGAATGTGAGCTTGGAGATACCCCGCAACAAATTCGTTGTGGTGACAGGCGTGAGCGGTAGCGGAAAGTCGTCGCTTGCCTTCGATACGCTCTATGCTGAGGGACAGCGTCGCTACGTGGAAAGCCTCAACACCTATGCTCGCCAGTTCTTGGGCAGGATGAACAAGCCCGAGTGCGACTTCATTGAGGGCATTCCTCCTTCTATCGCCATCGAGCAGAAGGTCATAGCTCGCAATCCTCGCTCCACTGTGGGTACATCGACGGAAATCTACGACTACCTGCGTATGCTCTTTGCACGAGTGGGACACACGTTCTCGCCCGTGAGTGGTGTGGAGGTGAAGAAACAGTCGGTGGAAGACGTGGTGGATTGTATGCTGGCTCACAAGGAAGGTACTCGCTTCTTGCTGCTCAGTCCACTGCGAGTGCATGAGGGAAGAACGCGGGAACAGCAGCTTGATATCTATGCGAAGGAGGGTTTCAGCCGTGTGGAGGTGGATGGAGAGATGCAGACACTGCCACTCACAATGACTCTCCCTGCGGATGCAGAAGTGAACTTGGTGATTGACCGCCTGATGGTGAAAGACGACAAGCCGACGGTGAGCCGACTGATGGACTCCACACGCACGGCTCTTTATGAAGGCAACGAAACATGCATCTTGAAGTTTGTGAATACACCCGGTGTGTTCGAGGTGTCGGAGCCTGAGGTGCATGAATTCTCCATGAAATTCGAGGCGGATGGGATGACGTTCGAGGAACCGTCGGACCAACTCTTCTCGTTCAATTCTCCTGCTGGCGCTTGTCCTGAATGCGAGGGATTTGGCAAAATCATTGGCATCGACGAGCATTTGGTGATACCGAATCAGGAACTGAGCATTTATGATGGTGCCGTGATCTGCTGGCGAGGTGAGAAGATGGGAGAATGGAAGAAGGAGTTTATGCGTCGTGTGGCTAAATACAACTTTCCTGTCTTTGCACCTTATTATGAACTAACCCAAGAGCAGAAGGACTTGCTCTGGCATGGCGACGGCTCTTATCCTATGCGTGAAAGCGTGTGCATCGATGCTTTCTTCGAGATGCTTCGCCAGAATCAGTATAAGATACAGTACCGCGTGATGTTGGCCCGCTATCGTGGCAAGACAGTTTGCCCTGTCTGTCATGGTTCCCGTTTGAGGAAGGAAGCCAATTATGTGAAGGTGGGTGGGAAGACCATTCAAGAACTGGTGGAGATGCCTATCAGCGACTTGAAGGAATGGTTCGACCAGCTCACGCTTCCAAAGCACGACGAAGAGGTGGCACGGCGACTGCTGACAGAGATAAGAAGCCGATTGCAATTTATGATGGATGTGGGGTTGAGCTATCTCACGCTGAACCGACTGAGCAACACTCTGTCGGGCGGTGAGAGCCAGCGCATCAACTTGGCAACGAGCCTGGGCAGTAGCCTTGTGGGTTCGTTGTATATTCTCGATGAACCGAGCATCGGTCTGCATTCGCGCGACACGCACCAGCTCATTCATGTGTTGCAGGAACTGAAGGAATTGGGCAACACGGTGGTGGTCGTGGAGCACGACGAGGACATCATGCGTGCTGCCGACTATATCATCGACATGGGCCCCGACGCAGGAAGACTGGGTGGAGAAGTTGTGTGGCAGGGATGCCTAAAAGACGAAAACGGCAAGCTGCTTTCGACCACGACTTCTGCATCTATAGCAAAATCCTACACATTGCAGTTCCTCACACATCAGGACACCATTCCCGTTCCGTCCTCACGCCGTGCGTGGAACAACTACATCGAAGTGAAGGGAGCGAGGGAAAACAACCTGAAGGGGATTGACGTGAAGTTTCCTCTGAATGTGATGACAGTGGTGACGGGTGTGAGTGGAAGTGGCAAGAGTACGCTTGTGCGCGACATTCTTTATCGTGCCTTGAAGCAGCATTTCGATGAGGCAACCGACCGTCCAGGCCAATTCTCCCGACTCGAGGGCGACGTGGATATGATTAAGAAAGTGGATTTCGTGGACCAGAATCCTATTGGCACGTCATCACGCAGCAATCCTGTTACCTATATCGGTGCATACGACGAAATCCGCAAGCTGATGGCTGACCAGCAACTGTCGCACCAGATGAACTACACGCCTGCTTATTTCTCCTTCAATGCTGAAGGTGGACGCTGCGAGGAATGTAAGGGTGAAGGCACAGTTACCATCGAGATGCTGTTCATGAACGACCTTGTGCTGGAGTGCGAATCCTGTCATGGAAAGCGATTCAAGAGAGACATCCTCGAAGTGAAATTCGAAGGAATGAATATCTACGACATTCTCAATATGACAGTGAACCAAGCCGTGGAATTCTTCACGACGCACAAGAAGCGCAAGATTGTGGATAAGTTGCGTCCTCTGCAGGATGTGGGCTTGGGCTATCTGAAGTTGGGACAGCCATCCTCCACCCTCTCGGGAGGTGAGAACCAGCGCGTGAAGTTGGCCTACTATCTGAGCCAAGAAAAGACGATGCCTACGCTCTTCATCTTTGATGAACCGACCACAGGATTGCATTTCCACGACATCAAGCGACTGCTCAAAGCTTTCGATGCGCTCATCAGTCGTGGGCATAGCGTGCTTATCATTGAGCACAACCTGGAAATCATCAAATGCGCTGACCACATCATCGACCTTGGTCCCGAAGGCGGTGCTGGTGGTGGTCATCTTTTGGTATGCGGCACTCCAGAGGAACGATAAAAAAATAACTTGGTACATTTAGATAAATTCATTTTGACCTCATGTTGTGCTCATCTTTTGGGCTGTTTTCGCCCGTTTTCTCAGTTATGATGCCCGCATCACTCCTTCAAAAACGAACAAAAACATCTCCAAAATATGAGTAAATCATACCAACTTATTTTTTTATCATTACTAAAAGCCATAGAAAAAGGCTTTCACCCCTTACATACAGAATAATATTAACTTTTAACTTTCCGTTATGTTGCGTATCATTATTTATTTAGCAATAGCACTATCGTGTCAGAGTCTTCCGGCACAAAATTTTTCTGATTGGTTCGAAGATAACACACTTCGGCTCGACTATGTGTTTGCAGGCGACAGCGCACAAGCAGAGATTTTCTTCGAACAGGCATTCAAGCAAAAGCAGTGGGCAGGCAGACGGTGCCGACTCTCCGAAATGTACCAACGAGGTAACGGACAAGTGCGTGTGTATGAGAAAGGAACAAACAATGTGCTTTATTGCAACTCCTTCTCTACCCTCTTCCAGGAATGGCAAGCCACAGAGGAAGCTACACGTGTGAGAAAGTGCTTTGAAACGTCTTATCTCGTACCATTCCCCAAGAAACCTGTAGATGTGTGCATCACGATGACCGACTTCCACAATCGGGTAACAGCCGAATTGCGTCACCCCATCGACCCGAAAGACATTCTCATCCGTCCTATTGGCGAGAACGGCATACCATATAAATATATATGGCGTGGGGGTGACATCACCTCGTGCATCGACTTGGCTTTTGTGGCAGAAGGCTACACAGCCGAGCAGATGGATAAGTTCTATAACGATGTGCAACGTGCTACCGATGCCATCTTCTCGTTCGAACCGTTCACGTCGCTGAAGAACCGTTTCAACATCGTGGCTGTGGCATCTCCTTCTGCCGATTCGGGTCCTTGCATCCCTCGCATGGGACAGTGGAAGAGAAGTGCCATGAGTACGCATTATGACACATTCTATTCCGACCGCTACCTGATGACGAGCGAGATTCATCGTCTTTATGACCTGCTCAGCGGTGTGCCTTTCGAAAACATCTTTATCCTTGTCAATTCGCCTACATACGGAGGCGGAGGCATCTACAACCAAGTGACTGTTGCAACGACCAACCACTCCACTTTCCGCGAAATCGTTGTCCACGAATTTGGACACGGATATGCAGGACTGGCCGATGAATACTTCTACGACGACCAATACACCACCATGTACCCTGCCGACACTGAACCTTGGGAAAAGAACCTCACTACGCTTGTCGATTTCCAGAGCAAATGGGCTGACCTCGTTCCAAAGAAAACACCAGTCCCTACTCCTCCAAATCCGAAAGTTCCGAACTTCAAGACTGCAAAAACGGCAAAGGAACTGAAGAAAATCAACGATGCCACGCAGGTGATTGGTGTGTTTGAAGGTGGTGGCTACCAATCGAAAGGTGTCTATCGCCCCGCACAGGAATGTCGCATGAAAATCAACGAAGTGGAGGATTTCTGCCCAGTCTGCAATCGGACCATCAGAGAAATAACGGATTTTTATACAGCTAAGTAAAAGCCCCCTCCCGACCCTCCCCGAGGGGAGGAGAAAGCCCCATCTCAGCCATCATCCTATAGAGGAAGTAGATACAGAACAAAAAAAATTATGAAAGATGTAGATAACACATCAGGCGGAGTAACTTCTCCCTCCCTCACAGGGAGGGCAGAGAGAGGGTCTGCCCTCATGCTTGTTGGCACGGGGAGCGATGTGGGCAAAAGCATTGTTGCTACGGCTTTCTGTCGCATCTTCCTTCAGGACGGTTACCATCCAGCCCCATTCAAGGCACAAAACATGGCGCTCAACAGCTATGCCACTCCAGATGGACTGGAAATAGGCAGGGCGCAAGCCATTCAAGCAGAGGCAGCGGGTGTGCCCTGCGAAACGGACATGAATCCGCTGCTGCTGAAACCCAATTCCGATCATAGTTCTCAGGTCATTCTCAATGGAAAGCCCATTGGCAATCAGAATGCAAGGGACTACTTTCGGAAAGAAGGACGCGAAGTGCTGCGACAAGCTGTTCACGATGCATTTGATAGGCTTTCGAAACGCTTCAACCCCATCGTGATGGAGGGAGCTGGAAGTATTGCCGAAATCAATCTGCGGGACGTTGACATCGTCAATATGTCGATGGCACAACATGCACAGGCATGTGTGATTCTCGTTTCCGACATAGAGCGAGGCGGTGTCTTTGCTTCTGTCTATGGCACCATCTCATTGCTTACTCCCGAAGAGCGACGCCTCGTGAAGGGGATTATCATCAACAAGTTTCGAGGCGACATGAGTCTTTTCGATGAAGGACGAAAGATGCTGGAACAACTTTGTGGCATTCCCGTGCTGGGGGTACTTCCCTACTTCACCGATATTCACATCGAAGAGGAAGACTCTCTGTCTCTCGAGAAGAAGCAAGGTGAAGCGGCACAAGGAAGCGGAAAAGTGGAAGTCGTCGTAGTGCTGCTGCGTCATATTTCCAATTTCACCGACTTCGACACCTTGGAGCGTGACCCTCGTGTCCATTTGTATTACTCCAATAATACCGATGAAATACGAAAGGCAGACATCGTGATCATTCCTGGTTCGAAGAGTACGATTCCCGACCTCATGGAATTGCGCCATAACGGTTGTGCACAAGCTATCCTGCAAGCTCACCACGACGGAAAGACGGTTGTAGGCATTTGTGGAGGCTATCAGATGATGGGCGAAGAAGTGGCAGACCCACATCATGCCGAAAGCACAGTGGAACGGATGCCAGGATTGGGACTTCTGCCAATCATCACCACTCTGAGCGAAGAGAAACGCACCGTCCAAGTGGAGTTTGAGTACAAGGATGAGCTGTGTAAGGGGTATGAGATACATACAGGGACAAGTGTTGGACGGGAAGATGGGAAGACACACAGAAGTTATCGACGTTCAGACAAGTGCTGGGGCAGCTATATTCATGGCATTTTAGATAATCCCGTTGTGATTGACGATTTGTTGTCACCACACATCTCGTCTCCACGGAACACTTCCCAACCATTCGATTACCATGCCTACAAGCAAAAGCAATACGACCTCCTCGCTTCACTTGTACGCAAACATGTGGATATGGACCGGCTGTATGAAATAATGAAGAAGAGTGAAAAATGAAAAGTGAAAAGTGAAAAATGCCTTCCGGATGGCTTTTAACTATTAACTTTTAACTTTCACTTACTAACTTCGTTAAACTTTAAACATTAAACGATTCACTTAAAAAAACTCATTATGAAAAAAGCGTTATTAGCACTCATAGCAGGTGCAATGGTAGTGGTGAGCTGTACTGAGCAAACCGACCCTAACAAATTACATCTCACGGGTTCTCTCGAAGGTATGGGCGACACACTCATCGCCTCAGTCATTCAAACCGATGGCAATGCCCCTGTCAACGACACCATCGTGGCTGCGGGTGGTAAAATCGATGCACTCATCTCCTTAGACCAAGTGGCGACAGTGCTTCTCACCAAACTTTCCGACCCAGAAGGTTCAAGCGTAGTCATTACAGGTGTGCCAGGTGAGACATGCGAATTGAGCGGCACATGGGACGAATATACGATGAATGGTTCGCAGTTCTATGCCGACTACAACAAGATGAACCAAGCCATCGATCCTGCCATCAAGGACCTGCGAAAACTTCTCGACAAGTGCATGGACATGATAGAGAACGGAAAGGACGAGGCGGAAGTGTCTGCCCTCTACCAAAAGGAAAGTCCTGCACTGATGGAAGCAGCCAACAAGGCCATGATAGATTTCATCCGTCAGAATCCTAAGAACGAGGCTTGTGCCACATTGATTTCCAATTTCGACGGCGAAGAGCAGAAGGAAGCACTCAATGCCCTCGACGAAAGCGTGAAGAAGGGACGCATGAGCGTCATCCTCCAACCTATCATCGAGCAGATAGAGCGAATGGAAAGTGTGAGCGAAGGTAAGGAAGCGCCCGATTTCTCGTTGAAAGACCTCAACGGAAAGACACTCTCCCTGAAAAACTTCCGTGGCAAATATCTCATTCTCGACTTCTGGGGCTCATGGTGCGGTTGGTGCATCAAGGGATTCCCTGAGATGAAGGAATACTATGCAAAGTACAAGAACCAGTTCGAAATTCTCGGCATCGACTGTGGTGATGAAGAAGATGCTTGGAAAGCAGCCGTAGCAGAAAATCAGTTACCTTGGAAGCACGTCTATAATCCTAAGGAGAGTGAGCTGACCGACGACTATGCCATCCAGGGCTACCCAACAAAGATAGTCATCGACCCTGACGGAAACATCGCAAAGGTATTTATCGGCGAAGACCCTGCCTTCTATGAGTATCTCGACCAGCTCTTTGGAGAAAGCAAGTGAGAATAATAAAGAACGAAGAGTGAAAAACGAACAACGGTTCAATTTTCACTCTTCATCTTTTTTATTTGTTATGAGATAAGTATTCTGATGGATAAGTTTATTGTTTCAGATGGAGCAATGCACCGGTGGAGGTGTCGAACGTAACCTGCGTTGTTGTGTTTTTGTTGAAGAGTGCAGGAGCTAATTGGTCGATGGTACCAAATTGTGCAATCGGCAATTTCTGCGAGATAATGGTTCGGTTTCCATCGAATAGAGCGATCTGGGCAGTGGAAGGTAAATTATAAACGATTCCCTCTATTTTCAGTTTCTCCATTTCTTTCTCGTTGCGTTGTGGTGCTGTGTGCTGGTCCTTGATACTTAGGTAATAAGGTGCGCCTGCTAAATCGTCTGCATCCACGAATCCCAATTTCTTACTGAATCGGAACAGAAGAGCTTGGTCGATATCTCCTTGAGGATTGAATTCGTAAGACTGTGATACGTAGGTGGTGTCAACATATCCCACAAAGCATTGTGTGAGTGCTTCTTCCTGTTGGTTGAGTCGGTCGAGCACAATTTGAAGTGATGCACCATCTTTTGGCATGGTATCTACTTGTCCGCGCATAATTTCATTCTTGCTTTCGCGGATATCGTAGATTTCCTGTGCCACGAGTTCCGCCATGCGAGCAGAGGATGTGGCAGAGAGCATTTCCTCGGTGAAATATTGGCGAGAGTTGAGCTGGTGGTGGGTGGAAGTAGTGCTTACTGCTTGTGGCTCCGCAATATCATTCTCATGGATGTTGATAGACTGCACGATACCGGTTTCGGTAAGTTGCATCATAGGAGCAAGGGTTTTATCCTTGAGCTTCACGGTGTAAATCTTGGCGGTGTCGGGAATGCCCACCGTTGAAAGCGATGCTTTCACAATCTCGTAACGTGTTTCTTCCTGTGTGCTCACGTTCTGCACGTGGAGGTAGCGTTCGGCATAGCGAGCGAACTCTCCTGGAGTGTAAACTGTTTTGATTGCTTGCAATTGTGCTCGCACAAGTGTGCGTGGCAAGCAATAGGTAACGCCATCAGCCTTTTGTCCAGGCTGAAAAGCAGTGACTTTTGTCTGTGCTCGAAGTGTTGCTGTGGAGAGTAGAATAAATAGTAAAGAGATGTAACGCGAATGAGACATAATAAGTGAATCGTTTAAAGTTTAACGTTTAACGTTTAACGAAGTTAGAAGGAAAAGTGTGAAGCGTGGAGTGTGAAGCGATGCCAACCGGATGGCATTTTTAACTTTTAACTTTTAACTTTTAACTTTCTCTCCCCTTCGGGGGAGCGGGAGGGGGGCTCTTCATTCTTCTAAAAGCTTGTGGAAGGGTGTCGATGATGTCGGAAGCGATGAGGGATTCTTCGCAGAGTTGTTCGGCTGCAATGTCTCCCGATAAAGCATGCAAATATACGCCAAGGATGGAGGCATCGGCAGAAGTATAACCTTGAGCCAAAAGGGAGAGGATGATGCCTGTGAGCACATCGCCACACCCAGCTGTCGCCATACCCGCATTGCCTATTGTGTTGAAGTGTACGATACCTTCGGGAGTGATAATAGCTGTGTAAGCATCCTTTGCAATGATATAAATGCCTTGTTGCTGAGCGAATTGCATGGCAAGTTGCAATTGCTCAAAGGAATTGTCAGTAGAGTTGAGCAAACGTGCCAATTCACCCTTGTGAGGAGTGAGTATCGAGCCAGGAGGAATGAGCGATTTCAAGCCAGGATGCGCTGCGATGATGTTGAGTGCATCGGCATCAAGAACCAAAGGCGCTTCGGATTCGTTGAACAAATGGCTGAGTATATCGAAGGCATTTTCATCTGTTCCTATGCCTGGCCCTATTCCTACAGCAGAGAAGGAATTGACGTAGGAAAGGCTTTTGGTGATGGCAGTGCGTTTGTCTCGTGTTTCTGGTTCAACATCGAGGATTGCTTCAGGCACAGCCAACTGAAGTATGGTGCGATTCGCTTCCTGCGTGTGAATAGTGAGTTTCCCTACTCCTGTGCGCATACAGGCTTTTGCCGAGAGAACGGCGCATCCAGCCATGTTTTTCTTTCCAGCTACAAGAAGTGCATGTCCACAAGTTCCCTTATGTGCAAATCTCGGACGTGTCTTCAACAAACCCACCACTTCATTTTTCTCTAAAATAGAATAAGGAGAGTTGATGAATAATTGATTGGTATCTAATAGGCCAATATCGAGCACTTCTACATTCCCCACGAACTGTTGGTTTTCGGGAAAGAGAAAAGCTATTTTCTGGCATTGGAAGGTGAAGGTATGCGTTGCACGAATGATGTTTTCCTTGATGTTGCCATCATTGTTTTCTGTCATCAGTCCCGATGGCACATCAATGGAAACGATTTGTTTGGCTGCTGCATTCACATATTTCACTACTGCTGCAAAAGGACCAGCAAGGGGACGTGAAATGCCTGTACCGAAGAGGCCATCGATGACAACTGTTTGTTCTGAAATCTTAGGTGGAAAAAACTGTGCGGTGACTTCAACGAATTTCACTATTCCTTGCTCCATCAGTTTCCTACGATTCATCTCGCAGTCGTTGGAGAGTCCCTTACTACCCGTGTTGAACAGATAGGTTTCCACCTGATACTCTTGCTGTGCCAAGATTCGAGAAATAGCTAATGCATCTCCACCATTGTTACCAAAACCAGCAAATACCATGACAGGAGTGTCAGTTTGCCATCTTTTCATGAAAGCGGAACAGAATGCCATAGAAGCTCTCTCCATCAAGTCGATGGAAGAAATGGGTTCATGCTCTATGGTGTATTTGTCCCATTGCCGCAACTGCGCAGAAGAAAGGATTTTCATTTTTTTGCTTGATAACGATAGTTTTTGGAAATACATTTTGCTTGCAAAAATAATGATTTAAGCGTTTATTTTCGATATTTTTCATCAAAAATATGATGGAACTCCAGCGAAAAAATGAAAAGTTGCAGAAAACATTGTTATGATTAAGCAAAAATTCCGTATTCCAACGACTAAAAACATCAATCAAAACCAACTTTTTTCTATCAATCGAACAATCAACAACTTCTATTAGTTTACCCTTAAAACATAAACTCGTTTTTGATCCTCTGAAATTGTCGGAAAATTGTCGGTTTGTTTCCTGTAAATTGTCGGAAAATTGTCGAACTTAAAAACAAAGAATCATGGCACTGTTATCATTGGTTGTCCTGCCCGCCAAAGTCAAAAAGGGAGGAAAGCACAACGTCAGAATCGCGGTCGCACACAACTCGCAGACACGCTACATCGTCACGGACATCATCCTCGACTCCGTCAAGCAATGGCGCAACGGACAGGTGGTCAACCGTCCTGACGCGAACATCCTCAACACACGCCTACGCAAGAAGCTCGCAGAGTACGAGCAGACTCTCAGCGAGCAATACTACATCGAAGGACTTACTTGTCCTCAGCTGGTGACTCTCCTCAAGGACGGGCACAAGAACGAGAACATGACCATCGAAAGCGCGTTCGATGCGATGTTGCAGGTAGCCGACATCTCAAAAGGCTCAGTGTACTTCTATGTTGGCTCCAGGAACGCTGCGGTCAGCTTCTTCGGAAAGAACAAGCTCCTTCGAACCATAACGAATGCTGACGTACTGCTTTACGAAAAGCACCTGCTCAGCAGAGGCCTGTCGAACGTGACTGTACGCAACCGCATCATGGCGCTCGGGACGGTGTACCGCTTCGGCAAGCGCAACGGATACGTGAGGGCCGACATCCTGAACCCGTTTGATGGAGTCAGGCTACCTCCACCCGTCGTACATGACGACTGGCTGTCCCTCGAAGATGTGCGAAAGGTGCGTGACTACATCCCAGACGTTCCACTCGTTGCTGCATACATGAGGAAGTCCATCGACATCTTCATGCTCTCCTACTACCTCGGAGGCATCAACATAAGCGATATCCTGCGAACGGATTTCAGAGAGATGCAGCACACCTTCTCCTACACACGAAAGAAAGTCGAGAAGCGATGGGGACGGAAAGAGGACATGCTCACCTTCGACATGCCAGCTGAGGCATGGGTCATCATCAAGAAGTACATGAAGCCCGATGGCCACCTCAAGTTCTCCGCAACGTCAAGAAACACCATCACGAAGCATCTGGCCACCATCGCCCAGGAACTCGGCATTGAGAAGTTCACCATGAAGGCAGCACGCAAGTCCTTCGCACAGCACGCCTTCGACCTCGGCATCTCCGACCGCATCATCGACCGTGTACTCGGACACATCCCTGAGCGCAGAGGAAGCGTCATGCACCACTACATCATGGTGACAGACACCATGGTCAACGACTGCATCCGTCGAGTGATCGACAACCTCAACGCAGACAAAAAAGGCACCCACAGCTTCGCAGCCGCAGGTGCCCTGTCAAACATATAAAACAAAGTGCTCAAATCATGGAAAGCACTAAGTTCATGGCGCAAAGATAAAAATTTTTTCTCACACATCGAACATTTGCCAAAGAAAAAAGTTTACCCTTATAGAAACGCACGTGATGATGACTTGTGCTGATGAGCGTTTCTACCTGGTGAGTTCGCAGCTCGGAGCGGACTCACCTTTTTTTATTTGGGAATAGTTTGGGAAAGAAATGGGAATGATTTGGGAACAATTTGGGAAATCTCCCTCATGTTAAAGAAATGCGTTTTTCTTAACTCATCGGTGGCATCATGTTAAGAAATCCTTTTTTCTATAAACACATTTTCTAATCACATTTTGCGCTTTCAACGCATTTTCTGCGAATAGAGAATTCTTCTTCCCATGCGATAATTTCCAAAAAGCGTGCGAAACATGCGTTTTTCGCCAAGACAAAAAAAATCCCACGGAAGGCTCAGTCCGTGGGATTGGTGTCAAAGAAATACCTGTCTAACTAAGAGATAGGGAGCCTATTCTTTTGGCTATGTCTTGAAGCGCTTCGTTGAAAATCATCTTCTGCTCCTGACTCAGCGTATAAGTGTGCCCTTTGATTTTATACCCGTTCAAACGCTGATAAAGCCATGCCTTGCTTTTGTGGAAGTAATTCTCAGCGATATACGAGAGTGGAAGAATATCGTAATCTTCACCAATTTGTCGGCGAAGGCAGTTGATTTCTTCCTTCGTCTCTTTCAACCCCTCAGCAATCAATTTCTCAACTTCAGTCTTTAGTTCCTCATCTTGATTGTTTCTGAGTTCATCCAACAACTCAGAGAATCTCTTTCTGCTTTCTTCGTCAGTCTTACCGATGACCGACTTCAATTCAATAATCATCTTTTTAGCTTCCATAATTCCTATTTTTTAGAAGCATCCCCCTTTCGAGGGATGCCGTGGTTTTTAATCTTTCTTTTCTCTCTTCTTCATCAACTTGGAGAGGTCATCGAGCATCATGTTGATTTGAATTTCCTGCTCCTTTTTCTTGATGTTCAAGACTTTTGCAAGTCTGATGTAGTCATCGAGCTTTTGTTTGATTCTCTCAATCTCTTTTTCTAAATCTTCTTCCATTTTTTTCAGATTTTTAAGTTAGACATTTGTTTTATTTCTTTGACAATGCAAAGTTAGTTATAATCTTTTGATTATGCAAATAATTTGGAACTTTTTTTATGTCTTTTCAAAAAAAAAATTTGCACACAAAAAACTCCCCACTCATCACGAGCAGGGAGCCTCAATCCTAAAACCTTTTAACTAACAAAAATTCTACATTAAACTAACTAATACTACAGACTATGAAACGCTAAAATTCAAACAACGACCTCTGCACCCCCAATGTGATGCTCGGTCTTATCTTTCCGTCAGTGCCAAGCGAAGCACCTGCACCGATGCCAAGGCTCCACTTCTTCCGCTTCTGGAACTTTGTCACGGTAATTACCTCCGTCCTCTGATACACATCTATACTGTCGAGGCTCGGCATATAACCGCTCACCCATGCCTTGTACGTGCTGTCCTCATAAACCTTCTGCTCGATAGGCACCTCCACCATCACAGAGTCACGTATAGAATCCGTCGAAATCTGCGCATAATAATTCTCCGTAAGTGTCGGTTCCGCCGACACCTTCAGATACACCTTCTCCGTTCGCACAATCACGCTGTCCTTCGCCACTGGCTTTTCCACATGCACCGTGTCAGTCCTCACGATGGTGTCGCACCTTTCCTCGATGTCAACGCTACTATGCCCAACGAACATGCCGACGCCAAAGCCAATCATCATCGCAATCAGCAAGGCCATGACAAGTCCAAAACCCTTTGCACTCATATACTACTGATATTTCAAGTCATTGATTCTGTTCAGCCAGCCCGCCAAGAACTTCTTGTTGTTCCCGTTCCTGGCAATCCGGTTCACATACGCAATCCTCGCCTCCTTGATCGCTCCGAACAACGGCAGCGGAGAGCGCGAATTGATAGCAGCAACCGACTTGTTCCCGATGATGCCGTCCTGCACCACGCCCAGCACCTTCTGCACGTTCTTGATGCCATACACACCACTGTTCCAGTACCAATCCACGATGGCGTTCGCAACGCCCTGGCTCTCGATTCTGTCAGCCAAGCACTTGTCCCAGTACATCGCCTTCAGCACATCCCTCCACTCGCTCCAAGTGATATTGTAGAGCCTCAGCGCAGTCGGCACAGGATATCCCTTCTTCTTGCAGTAAGCCCTGTACGTGCCAATCGTCACACCGCACATCGTCGCACCGCCCTTGTCGTCAGGGTCGTTCGCCCAGCCCCTCTTCCTGCATCGCGTGAAATACTCCTCCAGGTTCTCGCCCACCTTCATGGCGATACCGCACTCCCATTTCAGTATGAATGGAATCACCTTGTCAATCTGTGCCATCGTCACCTCCTTCCTCTTCATCAGGACAATCCATTTCTCTGTAAGCTTCGGTTCTGCCGAAGCCACCAAAGTCCTTCTTCCGTGCACCCACTTCGATTGTCGTCTCTCCATGCTGGAACTTCGCCTTGCCGCCAGCTCGGATGATTGCAGGCAACTTCTGAACGAAGTCAACCAACAATCCAAAACCCATCAGTTCGCCAATGGCAGAGAGAACGCTCCCGTCTATCACCCCAAGCGGAGGAAGCACGAACCCGCACACCACCAATATGCAGCTCACCAGCATAATCAAGTACATGTACAGCGGTGTGCCCTTAACTATCAATTCTGCCATTTCATTACATTTTTATAATTAGTAGAACAATCAGCACCACCATCTGCACAACAGCCCCTGCAGAGCCGACAAGCACGTACCTAAGCAAGTCCCCATGCTCCAGGACCCCACTCTGCCTGTACTGCATCCATTCACGCAGCACCGCAATCGCAGGAGAGAAGCCCCCGAGCACCACACCCAGCAGGAAGAACCCGACCGTGCCGATGATATCCCTATGTCTTGCATTGTATTCCATTACCTTCGTCTTTCGTTTCTCCGCAAGCGGCGGCTCTGCCGTCGCCTCAGTCACCGTTTCTCTCGATTCCGCCGAGAGCCTACTTCTCTGTCAGCAGATCCGCCAACCCATACCCAGCCATAGCAAGCACAATAATCAGCGCACACAGCAAGAAACTGCCCTTCAATTTCCACTCCTTTCCAATACTCGCCACATACGCGATGATGGCAGTGCCGCCAACGAGCGACGAACAGTAGAACGAGTCGCTCATAAGTCCCAAAATGAAGCCAAGAATAAGCCAGCCCCACTTAGTTCCTTCACCAAGCCATCTTCCGACTACAGTGTCCGCAATCATGTCGAACACTCGGAAAAGCCAAGACTCGAAAGAATGATACCAGTCAATAATCTTCATAACACATGAGTTTTGAGGTTTTCACTACCGCAAAGAAAACACATAAAAAACAAAAAAGAGAAGCAAGAATCCAAAAATCTCACCTCTCTTTTCTTAACTTTCGTCATATCAGCACGTTACCCATCCACCCCATTCATCCCATCCACCCCATCCAACATTTTTCCCAAGAATCCCTTGCCCATCTCATTCAAAACCACTATTTTTGCGCCACAAGTTTACAAGTCAACAATCAAAAACCAACTACAATCATGAAACACAATTTACTTACAGCCATCATCATGGCCCTTTCCCTCGTGCCAGCAACCTTGTTTGCACAGTTCCAGGAACCAGACTTCTGGGTCGAGAACGACGACGGGATATTACTTTTCTACAAAATCCTCAGCAAAGAAGAAAAAACCTGCGGGGTCACATCAGTAATCGACCTTTCTATAGGACCACCACATAACCCTTGGTCCTATTGGGGAGATATTGCAATACCTACTTCAGCAAACGGATATACAGTAACAAAAATCATTTATGGCTTTAATGGTTCGCATATAACTTCAGTCACTATTCCAAACACAGTGACAACCATCGGAGAGAAAGCTTTCTCTCATTGCACAAATCTGACCTCCATCACCATTCCCAATAGCGTGACATCAATAGAAGGAAACGCTTTTGAGTATTGCACAGGATTAAAAACCATTAAAATACCTGATTCAGTTATTAACTTAGGCGAATGTGCATTTTGCCATTGCTCATCGTTAGAGTCTGTAGAAATTTCAAATTCAATCAAAATTATTGAAGGAGAGACATTTGCCTTTTGCGAATCACTTAAATCAATCAATATACCAAACTCAGTCACAATTATTGATTCCAAGGCTTTCAGAGGCTGTAGCGAATTAAGGTCATTAACTTTAGGTCAATCCGTTGAGGAAATTGGCGAATCTTCATTTGAGGCTTGTAATAAGCTGGAATCATTATCTATCCCTTCTTCTGTTAAGCTCATAGGAGACAACGCTTTCTATGCATGCTCATCATTAAATTCTGTGACGATACCGAGCTCAGTTACAAACATTGGAAAAAGCGCTTTTACAAGATGCACATCCTTGATATCACTTTCAATTCCAAATTACGTAAAAACTATCGGTTCCAACGCTTTCGAAGGCTGTACGAATTTGACTTCTGTGTCAATCCCGAAGTCAGTTTCTTCTATAGGGGAAGCTGCATTCCAGTATTGTCCAAGTTTGGAAAGCATCATAGTCGAGGAAGGCAATGAGTATTACAATTCAGCCGACAACTGCAATGCTATCATAGAAACAAACACTGGCACTCTAATTGCTGGTTGCAAGAACACTATCATTCCAAGTGACGTAAAGGCAATAGGCTCTTTTTCATTCTCTCAAAGCACTGGGCTGAGTTCCATAACAATTCCAAGTAGCGTGACATCCATTGAAGACTATTCATTCGATCGGTGCACAGGACTAAACTCAATAACCATTCCAAACTCAGTGACGTATATAGGAGGTAGTTCTTTTTCCGGCTGTACAGGACTGACCTCAATAACTTTGCCTAATTCGACAAACACCATAGGGGATTCTGCTTTTAGAGGATGCACTGGGCTGAATTCCGTAACAATTCCCAATTTTACAACATCCATTGGAGAATATGCTTTTTATGGATGCACAGGACTGAATTCCATAACAATTTCAAGTTCTGTAACATCAATTGGGACGTATGCTTTCTCTAACTGCACAAGCCTCTTTACGGTCTATTCCGAAATCACCGACTTTTTCGATATCGACAAATCCGTTTTCCAAGGAAGCGAAAACACCACCCTCTACGTCCCTAAAGGCATGGCAACTACCTACCGAGCAAGCACAGGATGGAGTGTCATCAAGTACATCGAGGAAATGCCAGACGACACGCCTGATGCCTCCTTCCTCCTTTCATGCAGCAACAGAGGTTCCGTCTCCATCAACGGCTCACCAAGCATCACCAACAAAATATCAGCAGCCAGTATCAACGAAGGTACCGACAACACCTTCACCTTCACACCAAAGCCAGGCTGCAAACTCGACCAAGTCATCCTCAACGGACTCGACATCACCGCCAACGTCGAAGGTAACACCCTCACCTGCACCATCCCTGCCAACTCGCAGATGATCGTCACCTTCACCACCGAGCAAGGCGACATGAACAACGACGGCATCCTCGACATCTCCGACGTCGTCTCCATCGTCAACAAAATCCTCGGCAACTGAAGCCACCGTTCCTCGAAGTTCCGCTGCGATGGAAAAGCAAGGGCAGAGATTCACAACCTCTGCCCTCTATCATTGTTGTGGGCAGAGGTTCATCACCCTGCCCGTTTTATTTGTTATGGTATCAATATCAAGTCGCAAGAAATCATGCTGTGGTCGCTCAACCCATCTTGCGTATAACCACTTTCATCCCATGCTTGGATATTGCTTACAGCAAATCCTTTGACGATGATATTGTCAAGATGCGCACCTATTGGTGGGTCACTCTCGAGATAACTCAAGAACGTATCAAGTTCAAGGTAGCTTCCATTGACAAGAGTGTAACCTGCATCAACAAAAGGTTGATATTCATCTATATCATTAAAGTTGAAGTCGCCGCTGATTATCACATGGCCATAAGCACCAAAGGCACTTATCAGTTCGTCCATCTGTTCAAAAGCGTACCTTTTCCCTGTGGATTCGTTCGTCTCCCAATTAAGATGTGTCTCAACAACATGCACTTCAACACCACCTATCACTATCACGCAATGCCTGTAATAAGTATGACTGTTGCCAGAAGAAGGCTTGCTCGCAAATGTCACACTCTGCTCTGATTTGGCAACGATTTGGCTGAAAATACTATTGCATTGATACCCGTACTTCGTTCCATCATACTGATACTTGTAATTACCAAAAATAGTGCTTTTGGTAGGAGTATTAACAGCATCAAAAACAGGGTCATATTCACAGATACCGATGATGTCAGCATGAACCTTGTTAAGCATCTTCTTGTATCTCAACTGCATGGCAGGAGAATCTGCCTCGCTGATGCTTGGAGAACTGCCACCGCTTCTTTTATCGTAATAAGTAAAATGCCCCACATTCCAGTGCGCATAATGAATTTTCTGTGCAAACACTCCACTGCTATTCCCCTTCGACATCTGCTCAATCATGAAGGGCATGACCTTCGGCCATTTGCACATGAATTGAGGTAACACATTGTATCCACCTGACAATTTAGAAAAAACAATGTAAGTACAATCAGAAGGTATGGTAATTACGTATGTGCCTGGAGTTTTATTCTGCCTTCGTGTGCTTGATGCAGAATAAGATGGTGCGGTGTTTGAACCACTATATGACTTCAACAGACCATAATATGTAGAGTTGCTTGCCTTGACAATATAAGTGTCACCAGCAGTTACAGGTATGGCTATATGAGTAAATCCCGTTGCTTTATACCATGAGTTTTGCCCATCATAAAGCACTCCTTCCCCCTCGTTGTAACTTTCAAGGTCTAACACTGTGTTCGTATCAGTGATTTCACCAAAAGAACCATCTAATTTCTCAACCTTTTCATTAAGTTGATTAAATAATGGCAAAAAGCTGTTTCCCAATTCTATTTCATCAACCTCTGTAACAGAACTTTGGCTTCCACCTCCATCAACAAGAGTTAGTATGAGATAAGATGCACCTTCTGGAGCAGTTATCACTTGTCCATCTGTAACAGCAAATAAAGATGTTCCGCTAACAAAAGGAACATTGGTATTATTTGTTGGAGCCGTAGTTGTGCTATAGTCACTTGTAACCCATCCATTCGTCCAAAAACTTCCTTTTATTAGATAGTTATGGCCTGGAGTGACTTCTAAATATGTATGCCTACCTTTTGTACCTTCTGTGAACCATTTGCCACTTCCTCCTATGCCACATGTCCTTACAGGCAAGTCAGCAATCTTGTATGATTGCAAGACATCATACTTGCTAATCTTATTTTCAAGCGCATCATATACACCTCCACTTGTCACAAGATTACTGCTACCGCTTGTAGGCACTTCATCCCTTTCAATAGCCTCATTGATGCTTGCGTACTTTCCAACATAATTCTGAAGTGAAGTACCATCACCGTCAACAACTGTCAAGCACAGATACATGGCACCCTCTGGAACTATAAGGACCTCATCCATACACCTAACTCTTGTCGAGCCATCAACATATTGGTAAGTAGTAGTGGTTTCTGTAGCCTTCAGCCATCCTATAAACCCTCCATAGGTAGCTCCAGTATATTCAGATTTAATATGAAGTCTGTCACCTGCTACAACTCCTATGGTAGATAACAATATAGACTTATGCTTGGCACCATTACTTGTCCACCAAGAATTGTTTGTAGTCAAAGAACCATTCTTTGTTGTAAATTGGCTCAAGTCTATTTCAAGTTCTTGGAAAGATGCCTTGTTCGTGTCAGCGGCAACTTTTCCCACTGTCATTTTCTCACAATAGGAAATTTTGATGCTACCGACACTATTAGCCTGCCCCATCCATGCACCAAACCATTGATAGTTCTGACCTTCTTTTGGTGTATATTCAAACCTTGTCGAAGTGGCTCCTGCCTTGATTCCTCCAAAAGATATATTTGTGTTCGACTTGTCGTTTGCTGCATAAAGAAACATTCCAATGCCAAAACTTTGGGCTGTGTTTATCGTTGCTTCGATAATATAGGTCTTACCTACCACAAACGAAGGAAAGACCTTTTTTCTCGGTTGCTGGTCCAGTTTAGTTACAGCAGATGTAACAGTATAGGTATCTGCACTCAGGAGGCCAAAACTCAAAGCATCCACATCAATATCTCCATCAATCCCTGCCAACTTCTCTGTTAATGACTTGTTCTCGCCACGCACCTTGACAATATCAGAATGCGACATCATAAAGAAATCGTCTTGACCTTTTTGCCTTTTATATAAAAAATTAGTCATAGCATCTAATAATTTTTATCATTCAACAATCATTTTAACTTGGGTCTGCCATGCTTGCTACATACTCGCTCGTTACAGGAGCATACATATCCGCTATTGCTTTCTGCGTCATTGCGCCATCAGTATTGCTACCCTCCACATCATAGAGTGTGTATGTCTGCCCATCGGCAAGTATAACCGTGTCGCCCTTCGGGCCTTGGTCTCCTTGCCGACCTTTCAACGAAGCCAGCCATTGCGCTTCTGTCAATGGCGTCTCGCCTACAGGCACTGTGTCAAGGTAAAATTGATATGCTGATTTGCCATCGTCACCATCCTCGCCAGGTTCGCCCTTCAGCATCGCAATCTGGTCTTCACTCAGTTCGTCAAACGATACCGTGCCATCCTTGCCTGGATCGCCCTTGTCACCCTTCGCATACAGCACCACCGCATCGTCTATCTCGTAAGTGTCCGAGATGCCAGCCTCGTCGTTCGCCTGCACTATCCTTAGCTTACCCTTCAGATAGCAACCGTAGTGCTCACCGTTCGCACGTACAATCCTGATGTCCACGTCGTACGTTCCAGCAGCAAGCGTACCTTTGTCCTCGAAGCTCAGAAGGTTGTCCTCCACAACCAAGTTCCTCACCTCGACACTTCCATGAGGAGTAACCAGGAACAGACGCACCACGTCGCCAGCCTTTGGTTCCCAGTCCATCTTCAGTTTCCAGCCTCCCTCCCAGCTGATCTTCGACAACAGAATCGCCAGCGAGAACCTGTTCCCCTCCGGCACCCGTATCGGATAATCACATTTTGTCTCGTTTTTCTTCATATCACCATCGTTTTATAGTTTTTTGCCCTTTGTACTTTGTACTTCGCCCTTTGTCCTTCTTCATCACGGGTCCTGCATCCCAGCCACCTCTTCGCTCGTCACAGGCACGAAGTCCGCACCTCCACCGCCTCCGAAGTCATCCCAACTGCCGTCGTCAGTCCAGTCCGTCACATCATCGCCCGTAAACTGCTTCGCTATCCACTCACCGCCCGTGTCCAGAAACGTTATCACCATGCCCAGCCTGCGCAGCGCACTCGGAACACCCACGGCGGCAGCGGTCACCGAAGCATAACTCTGGTTCGTCCATGAAGTCACGTTGAACACGCCATTGCCAAGGGCATCACGATTGACAGCCTCTTGGAACTTTCCGAGGCTCGCATCCTTCACCGCATCGGCACCGGCAAGCACACCGTCGCTCGCACCCGCCACCAGCTTTCCTGCTATCTTAATGTCTGCCATCTATCTTTTTTTTTATCAATACCCATTAAGCCCATATTGCCCATAAACCCCATCAGCTCACCACAAACGTCCAGCTACCGCTCACCAACTCGGCATCGCTCCTGTAGCACACGAAGCTGGCATTATACGTATTGCCGTTCACCGAGGTCACAGCCACTGTTCCCACATTCACCATCGGCACGTCAAAGCCGCCCGAAGTCACCTTGCTGATGCTCTTACCACTCGGAACACAAACCCACAAGTAACTGTTCTGAGAAGGTGTAAACGTATAGGTACCCGCAGCGGAGTTCTTCACATACCAATCCTGCGACTGCTGAATATCCGCAGCACTCATCGTTCCGCCAGCCTTCATCTCAACCAGCACAGGAACGACAGCGTTCACGCTCGCATTCGCACTCTTCGACAGCGTTCCATACGTAGCACTCAGCGTCACCGTCGTCGTACCCTGACCGCATGGCCAAGTGAAGCTGCCCGATGAAGCCGCTGGTATCGTCCTGCTCACACCGCCACTGCTCGCAACAAACCTCGTCGGAACCACCGACGCACCATTGCGCTTCACACTGAAGACAAACGTCATGTCCTTCGTCGTGCCGTCGTACTCCACCGTCGGAGTCGAAGCCGTCAGCGTCACCACCAACGGGAACACAGCAGCCTTCAACTCGCTCAGACCACCACCAATCTCGTCGATTACCTCCTGCACCGTATCACCCTCGAATCCGCTCTGCGTGTTGTCATACGACACCTTCTCGGCACTGCCACCACCGCCGCCCTGCACATTCGTCGCCTGATAGTAGTCACCGTCGAAATACACGCTCAGCACCTCGCCTGCCTGCCACGTATTCGTAGCGCTCACGGCCTCACCATCATACATCAGGTCAATGGCAGCCGTACCGTTCACCAGCAACTTCACACCACTCGCAGCCGTATTGCCGTAAGTCATCTTCACCTTGAAGCAACCACCCACAAAAGCGGTCGGAGACGGGAAATCACTGATGGCAACGACCTTCACAGCGGTTGAGGCTGCCGTATCGCAGACACCGTAGCCCATCACAGCCGACTGTCCGTTGATGGTCTGTGCCACGTCTCTAACTCCACTCTCACCGCCATTCGTACCGTCATAGCCGCCGACTCCCTTCAGGAATTTCCTGCCCGAGTAGTCCATCTCCTCGCCGTTCTTCCTGTCATCGTTGCCAGTACCGATACCAATGGAGTGTATCTGCCATTGCCTTGTCCTGTTATACATTCCCTGGGCATGCTCGTACGACTGGCTCGCCATCGTACCTTCGCCCTCCGCATGGCTATTCGAACCACCAGCCACGTTATTGTGTCCCTCCGCATGGCTGTTCGTACCGCTCGCAGCATTGAAGTTGCCCTCTGCATGGGCATTCACACCACTGGCCGTATTGCCCGCCAAGTAGAAGGTGGCACTGTTCAGTGCTGAAGCGGAAAGCACGCCGTTCGTATGTATCGTGCACACACCGCCAACCACCGCAGCTGCGGTAATCCGCACGTTCACGTCGGTCTCCTCATCACTTCCATACACAATCTTCTTGCCAGGCAGAAGCGACACGTCAATGCCGAGGCTGGAGAAATTCACAAGCGTGAACTGCTGCGCATTGCCCGAACCGCTCAGCAGCACGGCAACCCTCTTGTCGCCCCTCTGCTCCGTACTGGCGCAGCCATAGCCACCCTCTGCATGGGATGCCGTTCCCAACGCACTGCTCGCATAGCCTTCTGCATGACTGTTGTCTGCGGTATCCAGTTCGCCCGCATCCGTGAAGTGACCTTCCGCATGACTCTGATTGCCCAAGGCATTCGTCGAGTCTCCTTCCGCATGGCTGTCATTGCCGCCTGTATAGGTGTCCTTGCCCTCAGCATGGCTACGCTTGCCGTAGGCCTTCGTGTTGTAGCCTTCTGCGTGTGCCGTCGTCGATGCCTCGGTATTCTCACCCTCTGCATGACTGTTCGCACCGCTTGCCTTCGTCGTCGTACCCTCAGCATGACCAGCCACACCGCCAACGACGGTCTGATAGCCTTCTGCATGGCCGTAGTCCTTCGACACGCTGTTGCCGTAGCCCTCCGCATGGGCATACTTGCCACTCACCGTCTGCTGGTCGCCCTCGGCAATGGAGAGCTTACCGCTCACCACGTTCGTACCGCCCTTCTGCTTCAAGCTGTTATTACCCGTGCCACGCTCCCACAAGGCAGTCGCCACGAACATCTGATAGGCAGCATCGCCCGTCACGAAGCCAGTGCTGCCGCTCGTAATCGTACCCGTCACCTCGGCAGCCAACTTGCCAAGTGTCACACTTCCGTCCGCTAACTTCGCATTGGTTATCGCAGCATTCGCAATCTTCACCGTCGTCACGCACAGGTCCTGGATCATACTCGTCGAAACACTACCGTCACCGAAATGCTCTATCACCTTGTTCACGATGGTACTCACAGCGATGCGCTTGCCCTCGCTCAACTCGATGTAGTCAACCGAGCTCACGGCACTCACCAGCGTCAACTCCAATATCGACTTGCTGTTCGTGCGCAGCGACTGCAACACCGACGCAACAACCTGCGTCAACTGGGCTTGTGTCAATTCTATCTTCATGTCCTATTTCGTATCAAGTATTCTTCATTTCCAACACTCACGTCCCTATACACCTCCTCGGCGTTCGTCCTGCCCGAGTTCAGATAAACCCTGCGGATGCTCAACTGGTTCCGCTGCTCAATCTCCGGATCGAGATAGCGCACCTGCACGAGGCTCTGCTTGTAGATGTACGACTTCAACGTCTCAACCGTCTCGTTCATCTCAGGCACACTGCCCTCGCTCCGCACGTAGCGAACACCGTCAAGATATACATACGAGCAGCACAAGGCCATGTTCAGCAGATGGGCATACCATGGAGGCACACCAATCGAGTTGCCGAGCGTGAAAACCTTCACCAGCTGCTCATGCGCGAACACGTCGCTCACGTCACGGTCCATGTCCGTGAACTGCTCATTGTCCACACCGAACTGCCAGCCGTTGTCCTTGAAGCCACCAGGCACACGGAACGAGAAGAAGTACTGCTGCATGTCTATCCAGAAGCACACGTCCTTCCGCTCCCTGTTGCTGCTACTGCTGTACTGCAACAGCGTCGTCCTCGACAACTCCTGCTCGTCGTCAGTCACCCTGAAACGCTCACTCTCCTTGTCTATCGTCACGCTGTAAAGACCGTTCGTCAGATCCGAGATGATGGTCCAGTAGATGGTCACGTCCGTATTCATGCGCCAAGTGCTCCACACCAAGGCGCTCTCCGTCTTCACCATCCGCTCGTCAAAAGAGTTCAACTTCGCAGTAGGCACATCGTCACTCGTGTCAAACGAAATGACCTGCACCAATATCCTGTCATCTGGACTCCACACCTGCACGTTCCCACTCGGACTCTGAAACGCATCAGAGCTCGGATGGAAGAACAGAGGCGTAAACGGACTAACTATATACATACTCTAAAAATCAATTCATATTTCACAACTTCAGGTCTCTGCGGGTTGAACTCAACACTGTTCACAAAGCCCCGATAAATCGTCTCACCCCATGCGAACTCCACAAGCCCCGAGAAGTCAAGAGGAAGCATCTGGTCGTCAGTCTCCACCTCTATATCCTCAATTCGGAACAGCTTGCTGTTGAACACGAAACTCCTGCTCATGCCGATGTTGTCGTTGCCATCGTCAAACCTGATGTTCCGATTGCCCTCACAGCTCGCAAAGGTATATCGCTGAGCGAACGAGCCAAGATACGCCTTATTGGCATAGATGCAGTACATCGGAGCATACGTCGCATTGAACACCGTGTCAGTATAAGAACCCACCACCGTGATGCTCCTGTCTATCACATAGCGACCACCAACAGGTTCCTCCAGCACCTTCACCATCCACAAGTCACCATCGCTCTCGCTCGAACTCGTCTCCTGACCTCGCTTCCCTGCAGCCTCCTCGATGCCGTAGCAGTCCGCCCTATACGGACTAATCAACTCCAGCGTCTTCGCGCTCAACTGCACGTCGGTCGCATACCTATTCGTGAAGTTCCATTCGTCATTACCGCTATTGCCGAGGTCGTAGTCCTGCTTCTCATAACCGATGCGCAGCTCACTGTAAAGCCTGTCCTTCGCCACACTCACCACAGGACCGCTCACACGCTCCAACTCCATCGACACCTCATTGCTGAACACCTTCTCCCTGTGCTTGAAACGAACAACCGAAGCGCAAGGCAGCGGGTCAACCTCGTCCACATCCACGTCATGGAAAAGCAGATACTTGCCCTGGGCAGCCACATACACACCGCTGTCGTCGTCCACCACCTTGAAGATGCTCTTAGCCCTCAAGCCGTCACTCGTATTGTAGTAAGACGCACCGTCCCAAACGGAATACCACTGGCCACTCATCTTGCAGAAGAACTTGCCCCTGTTGCGCACGAACCACACGTCCTCGTCCTCCACCTGACCGAGATACTCTCCATGGTCAGCGTCAATGTCGTCCTCGAAGCCGGCAAAGCGCATGATGTAGTCGTAATAGCCACTGCAAATCTCATCCAGCACGTACGGTGTCAGCGCGACCGCAGCCGAGTCGCTCACCTCCGTCGTAGGCACATACTTGAAAGCCTCGCACGTACTCTTGTCGTAGTATATCTTGTTCTGATAAGCATGGTTATTATCCGCAGCGTTGTTGTAAGCGTCACTGCCAACAAAGGTACGGAAGTAACCATCAACGAATGTAACCAGACCGCAGAAACGCGCCTCCTCCTCTATGTACCACACGCTGTCAACCTCCAGCGCATCAGTGCCCGGATAGGTATTCACATGCGTGCTGATACGTCCGTCTATAGGCACTATCTCCAGCGCATCCGTCACCGTCTCGCGCACCTCGGCATCCTCCTCAATCTCGTAGGTATAGCCGAACACAGCCTCCATGAACTCGCAGAACTGCTTGAAACTGCTATACAGCGTAGGACCGCTAAAGCCACGAATCTCCTCAGCTGGCAACAGCATCGTATTTCGCAAGCGCTCGTTCTCCGCATCGTCAATCTCGCCCCTTATCTGGCTGTTCTCGCCACCGATGCTCCGCAGCAACTTGTTCAGCAAGGTCACAGGACGAATCACACGCATGTCGATGTCCTTGCCCCTGCTCACCCAGTCCATCACGCAACTGCCACGCATCAAGTACTTCTTGTCAGGGAAAGTGGTTCTGTACCCATCAAACCAAAAGTACATCTGAAGGCCAATCTTGTCTCCTGCGCTCACGCTGAGGCTGACTCTGATATGGCATGCGAACTCATACCAGCCATCGCCCACGGAAACACCATCCACCAGTTCGGTAGGACCCGTGATGCCCGTACCCTTCGACAACATGAACTGAATCTGCGCTCCCTGATGCTGCACCCTCACCTTCACGCTCGTCAGGTCAACCACCACACTGCCATCGGCAACAGCCTCAGCAAAGTAATGGTCGCCAATCGTAGCAGGATAGCGGTCGTTCAGCACCAACTGCTCGTCATGGGATAACGCCAGCACGCCCTGCCCTTCGGCAACACCGTCGCTATTGCTCACATACACGGGCATCGACACGCAGCGCACGTTGCGCTCGTCCTCCACGTCGAAATAACTGAACTTTCTATCGAAGCCCTCATATGTCGAACCCGTGTTCACCGTCATCTCCACCTTGTTCTGCACCTGCACGCGGTCATAACCCAACGGAAGACTCTCGCTCAATCCTACAGCCCCGTAGTGGTATCTCGTCCCCTGGTTCGCCCTGATGAGCGCAGCGGCACCCTTATCGACACAACCAATCGTCACCCTGTACGAGTCATAGCGGAACGTGGAGAAGTCCAAAGGACACTCCCAAAGCTTCTCATACATCCACAGGTCATTGATGACATACACCGCAAACGAAGCCTGCGACTTGTAGTACTTCGTCTGCCACAGCGACATCAACCGACTATAGGCCTCGCCCACGAACACGATGTCACTGCCGCACGAACGCACCACGCCATTATAGCCAGTGCGCTTGTAGCTCACCGCCAACTCGCTCAGGTTGGCAACCATCGTACCAACCTCGATGCAGTTCTCCGAATGGATGTCCACCTTCACCGAACCTATTTGCAGATAATACTTACAAAGCATGTTGCGACTTTATTTGCCAACAAAGAAAAGAGAAATCAACCACAATAGAAAAATCCGACAAAGAAAAATCACCCTAATTTCCTTAACTTGTTTATTTCCAAATCCTTACAACTGCCACCAAACAGGCAGAGCGGAGCAACCGCCCCACCCTCCCTTGTACTTTGTACTTCTACGTTGAACTTTGTACTTCGTTAGTTTTTTTGTAAGCAGCGGTTCTGCCGCTGCCTCTCCCGCTTCACTTCTCCTCCCCTTCGGGGGAGGTCGGGAGGGGGCTCTTAGGCTACCACAGCGATGAAGTTCTCAACGCAGAAGCATCTAAAAGCGTTCCGTTCAGTGTCGAAGTAAGCAAAGGTCTTGTAGCTTGGCTTCGTCTTCTTGCCACCAGTCACACCTGCAGGCAGGTTCGTCAAGGTGCCGTAGGCCTCGCGAATGCTGCCGTCCTTCTTCTTGTAGATAAATCGCGCAACACCCACACGCATCTGCTTCGCAAGGCGGTAAATCGCCCATGCCTTCCGCAGACACTCCGACCACATAAGACCTGTAGTCTTGTAAAGCTGGTTTGCATACTTGAAAACTCTCACTCGAAAACTCTTCTTTTCCATGATTTCTTGTTTTTAGAGGTTTGACATTAAGTTTAATTTTTATACTGCAAACCTCGTCGTTTTTGTCAATATATGCAATCCCCAGCCCCCACCATTTTCACGCCTTAACGTTTATAAACGTTTGCAACCCCTCCTTTGTCCCTTGTCCTTTGTTCTTCAAAATCTTTCTTCCTGCGTGAATCCTGCTCTGCACCGTCCCGATAGGCAAATGGAGCATCTCGCCTATCTCCGCATAGCTGTAACCCATCGCATAGAGGACCGCAGTATCCACACTCGCATAGCGGCGAAGGAACTGAACCACCGCCAATCCCTCACGCGCAACCAATGCACCAAAGCTGTCGTATGAGTCCAGAGGCTCGTCGAAATCGTCGTCGAGGCTCACGAATCCGACCACCTTCCTCCGCTGCCATTGCGAATAGTGGACATTGCGCATCACCACGTAGCAGAACGACCGAAGCTCCTCCACGCTGCCGAAGTCCCTCCGATGCAGGAAAAGACGAAGAACCGTTTCCCCTGCCAAGTCCTCAGCATCCTCGCCACGTGCGAAGCTATGAGCCGTCCTGCGTATCCATGGCAACAACCTCGCTACCTCAGTGTCGTAGTCCACGACCCCGTTCGCGCTCCATACGCTCACGCTCCTTCATGCTCATCTCATGCAAGGCCCTTGCACTCGCACGAACGGAGTCCAACAGTCGAATACCTGGTCTGAATCCAAACCTACGCAGTTCTCTCAAGATGGCATCACACTTCTTCTCGATGCCTTTCAGTCTTCTTTTCAGTTTCTTGTCCATATCGCTAAATTTATAGTTGGTGTAAAAGGGAAAACCAACAACCAACAAAAATGTTCGCTCATGGCAAAAAAAAGAAAAAAAACGAGACAAGGCAACCGCCCCATCTCGCCACCGTTCCTCGCGATTCCGTCGCGAGTCTTCTCCGTAAGCGACGGTTCCGCCGTCGCCAGCCCCTACGTTTTTCCTTGTCCTTTATCCTTTGTACTTGGTTTGTCCTTTGTCCTTATTTCGCCATCGCCCGCATATCGTCCGCAGCCTGTCTCCTCAGGTTTGCATACACCTCCGCATTCACAGCATGGAAGTCAATCGGCATCCTGAAATGGCGCATCAGCACAGCAGCCTCCGTGTAGAACTCGCCACGAATCGTACCAGCGTCACGCACCTCTTCATCCTTCCTCTCGGCTTCCGCACGCTCCATGGCAGCCTTCTCGCTCCTCGCCAACTGCTCAACCTGCATCCGCAAGCGTTCCGAATCCATCGTACTCAGCCTCTTCCGACCCAAATCGCCAAGAATCCTACGCACATCGTCCTCGCCATCCAACGAAAGCAGGACCACAAGCACAGAGTAAAGCACCACCCTCGCACGCCGACGCTCCCTGTCCGCACACTCCATCAACTGCGCACGATACCCCGAAGGATTGCTCACCCTTTGGAACTCGCCCACCAGCTCGGAGGCGCGGACGGCATCACCCCCAACCAGGGAGTAGTCGCCACACGCCAAGTCCACGAACTGGGCCATCGTCAACTCGTCAAGCCTATTAATCATAATTCGTTCCTCCTATCATGGAAACGCTGCATGTACGCAATACGCTGCTGGCTGCGCATCTGCATCCTGAGCAACTTGTTCGTCATATCGACTCGCTTCTCCAGCCTTGCGTAGTCGTTCACCACATGCACCTCACTCTTGCCGTCAGTCGCAATCGGCTGCAAGTTGTCAAACGTCACCTCGTTCACATTCGGGAACACTTCCGCACCCTTAGGCAAATGCACCAGCTGAGGCTTGTCGCTCGTCAGCCAAGCCTTACCATTGTACGACACAATCTCATGCGTACCGCCATCACCCACGAGCGCAAGACCACCAGGATGACCGCCCTCAGGAGTACCCTTCGCATACGCCTTGATTGGCTGCGCCAACGCAGTGGCCAACTGCACAGCACCGATGGCACCGATAGTGACGGAAAGCGGAACATTCGGAGGAAGCATCGCCAAGGCCTGCATCACACCCAACGCAGTCGATATCGCTATCTGTGCCACCTTGTTCGCCTTCTCCATCACCGCCTGTTTATACTCAATCTGCGCACGCTTCTTCTCCAGTTCCTCACGCTTCTGCTGCGTCTCAGCCTCCGCTGCACGCTTCCTTGCTTCCGCTTCCTCCTTCGTAATCGCACCACTCTCCTCAAGCATCGAGATGCGCTCCACGTCCTTGTCGTACTGCTCATCCAGCGCTTCCTCCTCATCGTCTATCTTCTCCAGCTTCGCATCGCTCAGCGCACCGAACAAGTCCGTCACCGCACTAATCATCTGAGCCGTCTTCTGCAAGTACATCTGCGTGTTCTTCATGCGCTTCTTATGGGCATCCTCGTCAGCCTTCACCTCTTCCTCCTTGCTCTTCTTGTACTGCTCTGCCTCCCACTTGTAGAGGTCAGCAAGCGACTTCGACAACTGCTCTTCCAGTTTCTGGCGCTCCTCAGCACTCACACCAGCCACGGCAATCTGCTCCTGCACCTGCTGGATGGCACGCTCATGCGAAGCACGGGCATACTCCTCATCCAGTTCAGCCTTCTTCTTCTGATATTCCGCCTCGCTGATTTCATTCTTCGCATACTGCTCAGCAAGCAACTTCTGACGAAGAGCAAAAGACTCGTTCAGCGCAACACTCTCCGCAGCGTAGCGGTCACTGATCCTCTCCACCTGCAAGTGCGCATACTCCTCGTCGAGTTCGTCCATCTCCTTCTGGAACTTCTCATGGATGAGTGCCATGTCAGCACCGTTCTTCTCAGCCTCCTTCAGTTCGAGGTCGCGCTCCATGGCGAGCTTCTCCTGCTTCACCTTCAGCTCCTCCTCGCTTCCCTTCTCCACGAGCGCAAGCCGATTGGCGATGTTCGTCTTCTCCGCAGCGATACGAGCCTTTTCCGCAGCCTCTTCCAGCTTTTCCTGCTCCTTCCGCTTCTTCTCCGCCAACTTAGCATCCTTCTCAGCATCCTTGCTATCGTCGCCACTGTTCCCCGTAAATTTTTTACGGGGTTTAATAGCGGCTTCAAAGTCTTTCGATAAATCCTTAGAAGCATCGTTTGCGGATTTCTTGGAACTCTCATCGTAGTTCTGCTCACCAATCATGTTGATTTTTGGCTCTTCAAGGTCTCCATTCTTCACGGTTTTGTTATAGCCTTCAACCCAAGCCTCACCAACATCCTTGCCGTTCTTCTTGAAGCTGTTAATCAAATCGCTCCCATAGCGGTTGAACGACGCATTCCATTCTCGCACAGCCTTGTTGAACTTCTCACTATCCCATTCAAAGATGGACTGAATAACGTTGCCAAGTGCCTTCGCTGCTGCGCCCATCGTCTTGAACACGTCAATAACAATAGCACCGCCAACCTCTATCACGTTCCACAGAGTCCGTACAGAAGCGACAATGAATTCAATCACTCCACGCACAAGCCAACTCTCATCGTACCACTCCTTGAACCAATCAAATATGTCCTTAACGCCTTTGACGACCTCCGTCAGCAACTCCGTGCCGATAATCTTCAGACTCAGAATCGTATTCTCGAATCCCTCATCCGTAGCATCGAACAACTCGCTCACAGCCTTGTTGAGTTCCGTCTGAGCCTCCACCTGCTTCTCCAGCAACTCGCCATACTCGCCCGTGGTCTTCTTAGCCTCCTCAAGGCTCGTATTCATCTGGTCGAAGCTCTCAATCATCTGCAAGCCCTGTGCAGCACCATTCCTACCGAACACGTCCTTCAGCACATTGCCCACCTCCTCGCAGTCAGGAGGCAACTCCTTGATGCGTGAGGAAATCATCTTGATAACTTCCATGATGGACGTCTCACCGCTGCTCAATTCCTGCTCAATCTGCTTCGAGCTCAGTCCAATCGCATCCAGTGACTTCTTCGCACTCTCCGACATCTGCCTGATGCGAACACCCGCCATCTGAATAGCCTGCAAGCCACCCTCCGTGAAGATACCGCTGCGTGTCTGCTGGATGATCGCCACCGTCTCACTCGCACTCAAACCGATATCATGGAAACTTGGCGCATACTGCTGCAACAGACTCAGCATATTGCCACCCAAGTCCGCACCACTGGCGAAGCCATCCTTCACCACCTGCAAAGCCTCCTGAGCACTCATGCCCCATTGCGCATGGAGCGCATCGACGGTCTTCAGCACGTCGATATAGTCCTTCTCATAGACATCGGCAACAGCCTTGATTTCGTCCCTCAACGCTGTCAGCTCGCCCGAGTCCTTGATACCGAAGAACTCCTTCGTCAGCCTCGTAGCCTCGGCAATGCCCTTGTTGTACTCGTACCACCACTTGAACGCGGCAACCGTTCCCGCAATGCCTAATATCGCCAGCATAGCAGGATTCGCCAAGAACGTCATCAGCGTCCTACCCAGTGCAGCGAGTTTCGTGCCAAGGCTCGCCATCACGCTCTCGCCCTTCGCCATCGTCTCGAAGCATCCCTTCAGGCTGTTGCTCAACTGAGGAGGCAAGCCAAGCATATTCAAGAACGAACCCGCCATCTTGTCCGTCGCAATGGCGTAGTTGCCCACGTTCCTCTGAAACTGACCCATGTCAGCGTCCAAGTCCTTCATGTGAGCATCAAGGTCGATGATGGCTTTATTCAAAGTATTACCAAGCGGACTTTTCTTCTCATCCTCACTCAGTTGCCGATAAGCTCTCTTCAAGAGTTCCAACCGTTGCGACAACTGAGCGTAAGTACCCTCCGCAGCCTGCATTTCCTTCGTCTGGTTGTTGATGACCCTGTTTAGCTCCTGAACAGCGATTTTGCTCTTGCTTTCCTGGTTGTTCAACTTCACCATCACAGAGTTGTACTTGTCAAGTAAAACTTCGCCGTCTTTCAGTTTCTTGTTCCAGTCAGCCTGCTCCTGCTTCACCAACCGCAGATTCGTCTGTTCCTTCGTCAACTTGGCAATGTTCTCCTCCCTCGTGCCAATTATCTTCACAGCCAACTCAAGAGCAGTCTTGTCGAACTCATAGCCGCTGCGCTTCTCCCTGTTCACCTTCTGACGCTCGGCCAACTCTCGGCTGATCGTGTTCGTCGTGTTCTGTATCGCCTGGCTCTCCTGCTGGAGCACGGCATTGAACTGCGCAGTGTTCGACTCCGCCTGCTTCGCACTCTCGCTTACACGCTTCATGTACTCGGCAAGGTCGCCACTCGTCTCTATCTTCACGCTCAGACCTGCGGACAGCTTGCCAGCCACTTCCACATACACGTCCTTCACGTTCTTCAACTCGCTGCTGAGGCTCCTGAGCTTCTCAATCTCACCCTCGGCAATGAGGTCGGTTATTTTCAAGTCAGCCATCGTTCTTCGTTTTTTTAGTTACCGTTCCTCGCTGTTTTGCAGCGAGTCCCTTGTACTTTGTCCTTCGTCCTTTGTACTTAACCCGTCCTTTGTCCTTACAGATAGTGTCTGTATTCCACAATCGGGTACTTTATCTCCGCACTTATCCTGTCAAACCCGTAAGTGCCGTCGGGTTTCTGATACAGAGCATAGACTTCCCCATCCAACTGGGCAGCCTTCCGTGCCAGTCCGCTCTGTATGTCCCTCTCGCTCTGCCGCTTCTTGTTCAAACAACTACACGCCATAATAAAATCCTAGTCCACCTAGTCCTCCTAGTATTCCTACTTCTATCTGTATCCGCACTGCTCAAACAGCTTCAGCAGATACGGTTTCAAGTAGTTCTCGTTGAAGTAAGCCCTCGCAATCTCGCCAGGCATGAAGATGTCCTCACCGTACTTCCTTTCAATCTGAGGACCATCCGCGAACCCAGACGTGAAGATATGCAGCATGGGAGTCCGTATCTCCGCCCTGATGCTCGCGTGGAACGTACCCACGATGAACAGGTTCGGCACATCCACAGGTCGTGGAGGCAGACTCAGCATCATGCTCGACTCCGGAGGCGTAATCACTTCCTTCCACTTCCTGTACCCCTCAGGTCTGCCCGCAAACCGTCCTATGTAAGGATTATTGAAGTAAGGGTCCTGCGAGTAAGTAGGACTCAGGTAGTCCCCCTTGCCGTCAATACCCGAGTACAGCTGCTCACGTATCATGTCGGCAACCACATCCCGATTGTCGTCCATGCACTGAACCACCGCATCCTCAAACGTATCGTTAATCGTGGCAATCACATCCGCCACATACAGCAAGTTCGCCATCTTTGTACTTTGTCCTTAGTCCTTTGTCCTTCTCTTCACTCTTCACTTTTCACTCTTCACTTTTAACTTTAAAGGGGGTCGGGCTCACTGCCCAGCCCCCTTGCTTATCGTGTCGTATGCGTCCTCAAGCATCGTCCTGCGGTCAGCCTCTGCCCTATCGAGCCAGAACACATCCATGAACTGCTCGACAAACAACTCCTTGCTGAGGCTGCGCACATACTCCGCATCGAAGCTCACACACTCAAAGACTACGTTCATGCCTCGTACTGAACAATACCCTCGATGCCCTTCGCATACAAGGCACTTGGAGCCTTCAGCGATGGAACAACACCAGTGCCGACAGTCAGCGTCAGAATGCCATTGGAATAACTACCAGCAGTAGCACCGTCCAGCACGTCAGACACGTTAGCAGCGATGAGCGTACCGAACTCAGCCGTACGGTCATAGCCACCGATATGCTCAACAAGCTTGTAGCCACCGGTCACGGAAACAAGTTCCACCTCGACTAAGCCGACAAGAGCGCCAACAACGTCGAAGTCTGCCTGAATATAGTCGTAGTGCTTGTGTACGTACTCGGTGTCAACATAGTTGAAGCCCACCGTCTGAACGCTCTGAGCACTCGATGTGCGGAAAGGAGTAGCATTCGGTACCAGCGTCACGTCGATTGGAGCCAACAGGTCAGTGCCGTCGTTCGTACCGATGATGTGGTTGTCCTTGTCAACGAAGTACACGCCGAATTCCTGGTTCACAGCCTTCAAGATGCTCGCATGGAGCTCTGGAATGAACTTCGAAAGGCTGAACGTATCTGTCTGCTGGCTCAGACCAGTGTACTGGCTTGGACCATAGCCCACAGCGCTCGTCTGAGCCTCACCACCGTTCTTGGCATATTCCACCAAGCCCTTGATAGGCATCACGCGGTCAGGACGGTCAGCATGGCAAAGTTCCGTCAAGTCCTCAGCGCTGAGGTCGGCAGGCAGCTTGGTGCCTTTCGTGACGAGGATGGCAGCTACAACGAACGCAAAGTCGATTGGGCATCCACTTATGCCCGTGTTCAAAAGTCCCTGGGGACAGTTTCTTGTAACTTTCATTTATCTATCTTTTACAAGGTTTTTCAATCAGTTCAAGTCTCAAGTTCTGGACAACCACGGCATCTATCGGCTCGCTCACGCTCTCACCGCTCTGCGTGTAGGCGCCATAGCGACCATACGAGTAGTTGTCCGTCTTATCATGTCGAAAATTTCCGCTATATGGCGCACGAACATTCTCATGCCTGCCCAGCTGCTTCATCAGCTCCTCATAGATGGGATGCAGAATCCGCTCGAAGCTCGTCACCTTCCGCTGCTCGTTGCTCCACTCCTTGCGGCTCGAACAAGCAATCAGAAGACTCACCTTCACCCGGCAGTCAACATCATCAATGCCCCTCTCCTCCGTAATCGGAGTGAAAAGGGCCACCAAAGGAAACTTCTTCGCCCTTACACCCTCACCCACGCACACACTCTTGCTCGCAGCAGGGAAAGTACGGCTGCTCATGTCGAGCATGTCCTTGATGTACTGGTCACTGCCAAACAAGTAGTTGATTTCGGGATGACGGCGCTCCAGCATGTTGCCGTGGCCATCGCTCTGATGGATCGTCACAGCACCAGCCGCACGCTCTACTGCTTCCCTCACGATGTCGATGATGTCCATTATAGGTTCAAGGCATTGATTTTCGTTACCATATTCTCACTGTAATAGACCGAATAGCACACACCACGCTCCCTCAGCCTCTTCACGAAGGAGAGATTCCTCTCCACCATCCTGTTCCATATCGAAGCCTCTCGGTCTGCCGGAGTACGGTAGCGGTTGGCAGTCTTCAACTCCACCACTCCCGTCGTGGTCACCAGCGTGTTCACGTTGCGAAGCATCCGATAGAACACATAGTCGGCAAAGCTCTCCCTCAACCCGTCAGCCAGGTATTCGAGGTCGGCATCCACCTCCGGCTCCTCATCCGTCACGGCATCCTTGCCGTCAAGGTAAGCCTGAAGCACTGCGGCAGTCGATTCACCCAGCATCAGACAAAGGAACTGCGTCTGTTCCGTCTCCACGAACCCGTGAATCGTGTCCATCACCGCCAGCTCGTTCTGGTCCTCGGGAGAGAGGGTAAGGGGAGCGTTCATGATGTGACGCTCACCCTTCGTAAAGTATGTACAGTCTATCAACAGTCTCATAGCAGCCTATTTCTTGTCGGTCTTCTTCACTTCCTTGGTGTCCTCCTTTGGAGCTTCCTTGGAATCCTCTTTCGGTGCTTCCTTGGTGTCCTCCTTTGGAGCTTCCTTGGTATCGCCTTCGCCACCGTTCCCGAGGGTTCCGCCCTCGGTCTTGGCAGGTTCTTCGGTCTTGGCAGGCTCCGTAGGCTTAGCCTCGTCGGTTTCGCCGCTGCCCACATTCTTCAGCTCAGCAGTCATCTTGTCGCGCTTGAAGCGGTAACGCTGCTCATGAGCGAAGCCTGCGAGCTTCTTGGCGTCTCCTGTTATGATAAGTACCTTCTTCATGGCGCAAACAGATTAAGCCTTGGTGATGGCAGTGATGAGAGCAGCGAGGTCGCCGTAAGCGAATGCGAATGGGTTGTAGAGAGCGAAGATGCACTCCTCCTGAGCAATCAGGGCAACCTGGTTCTTACGCTTCGTATCGACATCCTCAGCCCATTCGAGAGTGAGAGCGGTGTAGTCAACGAGGGAAGCACCGTTCACGAAGTCACCGAGCAAGTACTTGCCTTCTGGAATCTGAGTGGACTCCACGATGAGGCGACCTGCGATGCGCTTCTGGCCACCGACAGTCTGAACGAGTCCAAGACTGCGGCCTGTAGTGTCCTTCTCGCACTCGATAGCGTTCACATCGCTTGGGTTGAGGACAACGAGGTTCGGAGTGAACTCGCCATAAGACATCAGTGCGAAAGCGGTACGGATGGCATCCTCGGAGTTAGGGTCCTCGATGTTCTTGAAATACTTGTTCTTCACCACGAACGACATAGCGCTCACAGTCTCAGCTGCGACGTAGGTCACACCCTTGATGAGAATCTGGCGGTCATTCATCTTGATGACGCTATTCGCAGAGTTGAGGGCAGTCATCTTGGTTGCACCGGTGAAGGTAATCTGCATACCTGTGCGGATGAGAGGCTGAGGAGCAGTGAACTCAACAACCACGTCTGCACCACCGTTGAACGAAGTCACGCTGTCAACAGAACCTGCTGCACCAGTCACCACGTTGTCAGAGAGGATGCTCTCGATAGCCTTCACGTTAGGGTTGTTCACGATACCCGTGAAGTTCTCGCCCTGGCCGTCACCAAACATGATGTTCCAGTCCTCTGCCTGCTGAATCCAAAGTGGAAGGTGTGAGAGAATGTAGGAACGAACCCATGTGCGGCTCTTGAGCATGCGCTTCGAGATGAACATAGTGGTACCAAGGCGCTTCACTGGCTCGGTCACTTCCTTCACTGCGAATGCTGACTCAGGCAACTGACCGTTCTCAGTCACGTAGCGCACATTGCGGTCGAGGCTCGAAATCTGGTTGAAGGTCAGCGATGGATACTCAGGGTCGCCCTGCTCCACGTTGATGACATCACGGAGGTGTGTCTTGCCGTTTGCGAACGGATCGACAACACGACGCTGCTGCTGGTTGAGCAGGATGTTGCCGGTGTAGCTGTTCTCAAGGCTTGTCACGCCCTTCTTGTCGAACTCGAACTTGCCGGACTTGCTGCGACGACCTTCTGCGAAGTCGATGAACTTCTCAGAGTCGAACATAGCGTTCAGCTGCTCGTCGAACTTGCTGATGAAGTCGGCACTCACACCGTTCTTCTTCATCTTCTCGATAGTCTCGGCAGCGGACTTAACCTGGTTCTGCAAGTCCTCAATCTGCTTCGTCATCGCACCTACACCGACAAGCTTCTCATTCATGGACTTGAATTCCTTAATGACTTCTTCCTTGTCAGCAGTACCGTTCACAATCAAGTCGAGCATCTCGTTCATCTTGTCAACGACAGGGATGTAGAGGCTCTCAAGAGTCTTACGCTGCTCTTCTGTGGCATCCGACTTCAAATTGGAGAGAAAGTCGGTCACACTCAATTCTTTCTTCTTCATGTCACGTCTTTTTAATTGTTAGAAAACTAATTGAAACAATCATTCAAACTCTCAAAGAAAGTGCTCGTGGCGGCTTTCTCTTCAGACTGAACGTCATCCTTCTTCTCCAGGACATCCTCATGAGTGCCATTCAGCGGCTCATCTGCCTTGGTGGTGTCGTCAGCCTTTTCAAGATTGGCTATTGTTTTATACACTCGGTTCCAGCACTTAGGACAGCGCACATACGCCATCGTGTCAGTGATGGACTTCTGAATCAATTCCTGGTTCTTCGTGTCGATGCCCTGCGACTTCACAGCACCAATCACGCTCAGCACCTCGTTCTGAATCTCAGGCGCAAGCTCGTTCATGTGCTGCTCAACAGCGTCGTCGGCAATCCATCTCGCATACATCGCAGCCATCTCAAGCACCTGCTCGCTGAACGTGTGCTCCTTCTGCGCGTCGTAGTCGAACTCATGCCCGCAGCTCGGGCAGGTCACCATGTTCGGAGTCTCACCGAACGCCTTTTTCAGCATTTCGAGGTTCATTTCGTACTCCTTCAGCTTTTCATCCGTATGTCCGTACTTGGCTGTCAAGGCCTCATGCAGGAAGTCGAACACCTCCCTCACCTTGTCGGGTGTCGCGCTCTTGATGTCAACGAGGAACGTCTGAGGATTGCTGCCCCAGCTCGTCAAGGTCGAATACTCGAACATCTTCCATTCAAGCACCTTCCTTGGGTCCGCCTCGTCACGCTTGATGGCCTGCACACCAATCGAGTGCTCAAGCGTCCTGCCCGTACTGGCATAGAGCTTGTAGTCACTCAGAATGTCCCTGCCAATCTGCTTCTCAAGGTTCAGCTGACCAACCATCACGAGGTTGCCGCCATCCTCCTTGCCACTCAGAGGCACACCCAGCAACTGGGTGGTGTCGTGGTTCAAGAACCACTTCATCCTGTTGATATTCTCTCGCAAAGTCTTGTTGAACGAACCAGGCATGCTGATGTCGTTCTGAGAGTCCTTGACACCGATGCCGTTCACGGCTACGGTCACAATACCCTTCTCCTCATCCACGTCGTTCGCCTTAGTCTTGTACTGAAGGCTTTGGAACTGTCTTTTCATCTTCACTTGGGGTTTTGTTGGTTGATTTAATAATTTTATCTATCACGGCCAACTCCTCGTCGCTCATGTCGAACTTGAGCTTCGAGAAAATCGGATTTACTTCTTCTTCAATCTGAGCCTCGCCAATCTGAGCACGCCAGTCATTCAGCGTAATCAAGCCACAGTTGAACTGGTTGAAGCAACGGTCGTTCACCATCTTCTTCACCGTCTCCTGCTCCTTCAAACCCACCTGCAAGCAATCGACATCGCTGAAATCGCAGTCAAGGTACAGTTTCGCCTCGTCGAGTCCCAGGAAATGCGTCAGCGCAGCGCAGAACTCCTTGCACATCGGAATCACCACCGAGCTATACACCGTCTTCTCCGCAGTCGCCTGATTCGAATACGTGCTCTGGTCTTTCCTTGGCACCAGCACCGCAGGGATGCCATACGCACCTGCGATGTTCACCGCATCGGCAAGCGTCTCCTCGAACGGCTGCATCTCCGCAATGGAGAGGTTGATACGCTCAAACCTCACGTCCACGTCACTGATGCCGTAAGGCACCTGGTCGGCACCGACGCCATACTTGCTGAAGTTCTGCTGCAAGAGGTTGCGCTTCTCCTCCTCCGTCAGTGCGTCACTACCCGTAGCGTCCTTCTTCTGGCTCACGAGGAAACCCAAGCCACCACGCTTCACGTAGATGATGTTTCGGGCATCATACACCGCCAACAGGTTGCTGATGTTCTTCAGGCAGCTCATCAACCGAGAATTCGACTTCAAGAAGCGGTCATTCGCAAAGCAGTTGCCCGTAGAGAACACGTTCATAATCTTGTCTCGGTCGATATACACCTGAGGTGTCGGAATCCTTAGCTCGTCAAAACCTCCATAAAGCACGAACTCCTTGATGATATCATCCTTCTCAGCGATACCATAGAGAGGAAGCCTTCCACGCTTACCCACGATGTCAGTCCTGTCACTCGGCAGCACCCAGTAGTTCGAACACTTGCGGAAAGAGATGTCGCCCAACGATTCCGCCTGGGCAGCACGGATGAAGCTCGTACCCGTGCAGAGCTTATACACGAAATGCTGATACACCATCTCGCTCCACGTCTGCAAGCAGTTCGGAGTCGCCAGCATCGTATTCACAGGAGCATTGTGCCAAACGACACTGTCGTCCTTGTCACGCTTCAACACGAACTTCGCGCCTGCAATCCTCGAAGCGATGTAGTCGATAGGGAAGAACACCTCGGGGATGGTGAAGTACATCGTCATGAAGTTCATCGACGCCACACGAGGCTGCACAAGGTCGTTGATGCTAACAACCTCTGTCCTCACACCACCACCAACAGGCTTCAGCGGCTTTTCAACCACATTGCACCACACGGGCTCGGATTCGTATGTCTTTTTCAGAAAATTAAACATGTGCGCTAATTCTTGCCGCAAAAATCAATAAATTTCAACAATAAAAAGAAAATAATTTCAAAAAAAACATTCATTTTCTCTTAACTTTCAACATATCAGCAAGTTATAAATCACTATTCCCGAAGATTTCGTCTTCGGCATTCTTTCTTTCTGCCATCATCCCACAGTTAAGCGTGTAGTCAAGCGTGTAGTTTTTGCCATCAAGCGTGTAGTCAGCGTGTAGTCAAGCGTATAGTTTCTCAGTATGCGGCGGCTCTGCCGTCGCCTCTACCCCATCGGGTACTTCGTCATCACATACTGAGCAAATCCGCTGATCGCCGCGCTCGCCTGCTTCCCCTCCTGCTTGGGGTTGTAGTCCAGCATATTCGTCAGGAAAGCATCGTACTCCGCCTCGTTCCTCTTTCCAGGACTGAACCGCACATGCTCCTTCACGAAGTCGCTCGTTGCGGCAATCCTCCTGTCCACGTCGCTCACCTCGCCCATCACCTTGATGTTCCTCGATGTACGCTTCCGCAAATCCCGCACATAGCCGAAATACGCATCCGCACACTCGAACACGCAGTAATCGACATCCTCCTCCATCACCGCATGGGTAATCTCCTCCGTGCTCACGCTCTCCCTGAAGAACACGTTCACGATATGCCACTCCCTGCCAACCAGACTCCCGTGCACCATCACGAACACACCGCTCACGTTCGGCATCACATACGCAAGGCTCGCAGCATACTCGTATTCCGTCTCTCCGTTGAAGAACGACAGCGCATCATCCTTCGCATAGATATTCCGCTTCCGTCGGTTCGCAAACTCGATGAACTTGGCACGCAGCACGTCGTAGCACAGATAGCGGAACGTATCGGAAGCGTGGCCATGCTCCTCGTATGTCTGTCCCGTCATCTTGTTCTTCACCCTCGTCTTGAGGATTCCACCGTTCACGTCCTTCTGCACCATCAGATAGTCGTCGCTCGACACCTTGCAGCTCTCGTCAATCTCGATATCTACCTTCGCATCCGCACCATCGAGCAGCTGATTGATGAACTCGCCCGTCATCGGCACGGAAGGGTTCGACTTGTCAACGCAGTCCTCCACCTCGAAGCCTTCCTCGTTCAGCGTGGAGATGTAGAGGTCAAGGAAACTGCGCTTCTCCTCGTCGATGGTGTTCGCCGCCCTGGTACTCGCATCACCATGCAGAATCACCTTCTCCGCATAGTTGAGGCTTCTCAGACGCTTCGCCACCAAACGGGCAGCTTTCTTCACGGTGTTGTCGGGACTCGTGGCCATCACCTCCGCGAACTGGCGCACCCTCACCTTCTCGGGCGTCTCCTCCACCTGCCACAGCGTGTTCGTGATGTACGGCAGCACGTTGTTATCGACACACATATGCACAGGCAGCTCGGGAATGAACGGCACCTGCTTCAGATGCTTCGACGTGTTGTAAGCCCAGAAGAACTCACTACCCGTATGCAGCACACCCCATTCGCCAAGCGCATAGATGCGGTAATAGTCGGGGTCGTGCACCTTGTCATGCTCGAAGTCCGCCACCGCCTGCTCATCGTAGAACCCGAACTTCCCGTTCGGACTACCCACCACCCAGAAGTTGTTGAGGTAGGTCGTCTGTATCAGCACCGAATCCGACGGATGCAACTCCGTCTCTCCCGTCTGCACGTTCTTCACGTATCTTGGCTCGTTCAGCTTCAGGCTCTTCACCTCCGTCTTCCACGCAGGAATCAGTCGCCCGTTCATCACCACCCCCATCGGAGCGTCATGCCACACGTCCCTGTCAAGCAGGTTCTTCTTTATCCAGTGCTCCTCGCTTATCGGGTTCCAGTCCGACACCACCTGCTGTCCCTCCTTACCACGCAGACGCTTGCGAATCTGCTTGAAGTCGTTCTCATCGAACTCGCTCAGCTCCTCCAGGAGTACACGCTTGTAGTTCGAGATACCCTTGATTTTCTCCGGATCGTCAAGTCCCGAGAAGTCGATGCGTGCACCGTTGCTGCACCTGATGCAGTTCTGTGTGAAGCGCAGGTAGGGAGTCGCGTTGATGGTGTTAGCCGCCACGCGGAAGTCCTCGTAGATGGTCTTTCCAATGGAAGCACCCACCTTGCGCATGACAAGATGGTTCTCGCCCTCCGACAATGCAAGGATGATAAACAGCTGCGCAGCACTGAACGACTTGCCCGACGAACTGCCACCGTACATGTAGATGTATCGGATGGATGCATCGCCCATGTACTTTAGCAGCTGGTAGCCGTTCGGGTTCAGGTTGGTGTTCAGATTGATTTGCATGTCACTCCTCGAATACTTTGTCGCCCAGCGTAATCACGCTGCCACTATTCACATTCACGTTCACATTCGTCTTAGCAGGGTTCTCCTCAAAGTCAACACCAACAAGCTGGTACAAAAGTTTGATGGCTGACACATCGCCAGCCTTCGCTTTCAGAATCAAACCATTGTGCACTTCGTTGAAGTGTGTCGCTTCATCTTTCGTCCATCCGTACTTCATCATCCTCTCAACGAAATCCGTCCTCGGGTCAGGACGCATAAGGAAGTCGAGAAGCGTTTCACGCACCATCTTGTTCATGTTCCGAACTATGCCAGACTGAACACCTCCATTGTGTTGCATCTTCCTTACTTCGTCCTTACTTCGCTTGGAAAGAATCTCGTGTCCTTTCTTCAAATTCTTCAGGCTGTTCGGGTTCTTCCCTGGTGGGTACTTCTTCTTTTTCTCCTTTGCCATTCCAAAAAGCATTAAAGCCAGCGCACCGAAATGCGCCAGCCGTGGTTAATTCAATCGTTCTCTCACAAACTCGATGAGGTTGCCGACGATTTGGAGGCTCTTCTCCCTCGCAAACGCCTCGTCGTTGCAGATGGTGAAGCTGAACTCCTTCTCCACCACCATGAGGATGTGCAGGTAGTCGATGGAGTCCGCGCCAAGGTCCTCGTACAGACGTGCGTTGTCCGTCACCTCCGACTCCTTCACTCCGAGCTCGCCAACAACAATCCTCGTCACCTTCCGTCTAATCTCTTGCTCGTCCATATTCGTTCAGTTCGTGGACCACATCGCCAAGTATGGCAGCGCACGGATGCAGAGTTCTTCGTGGGTTTTTCCGTGGCTTGCTCCATACATGGGCGTGGTTTCGTTTACGGCTTGATGAACTGGAGAGCCTCCGCAGACGAAGGCATGAACACCAGCAGGAGAGCCAGCACGCAGACGATGATGAGCGCATAGCTGAATATGCGGTTGTAGTTCACCTCGTCACTTCTGAGGCTGCTCTTCACGAACGCCATCAGCGCGTTTCCCGCGATGTAGATGCAGCCGAGCATCAGCACGACCAGCACCATCCTCACATTGTCAAGCCTGTTTATCCAATATACCATTTGTCTCTCTGTTTTTGTATGCGCTTTCTGCGCAGTTTGTTGTACTTGTCCTTTCCGCTCTTCAGCAGGTAGATGCCGTAGGACTTGGGAGTCAGGGAATACCCGTGCTCCCTCATCTGCTTCACGGTCTTTCGCTCCACCATGCAGAAGATCGACACGACGACGATGAGCACAAAGAAAAGAATCAATGCCTCCATCTCATCCCTCCTTTGTACTTTGTCCTTCGTCCATCGTTCTCATCCTGTTGTTGGGCGCGAACTCAGGATAGCAGCACATCGTCGCTATGTTCGCCCGCTTGTCGATGCTCTTCTTGTCGATGCCGTTGTAGCACGGACACTCCGAGCAGTTGATGTCGCCCACCTTCACGTGCTTCACGGTGCCTACAGGGAACGACACCGCAGCGCCATGGGGACAGCTCCTCCGTGTGCCGTCGCTCCCGTAGTGCTTCTCAGAAGTATTCTTCATGTCTTCTCGGTTTTTGGGGTTAATTACTCGAATTTCAATTTCGGCTCGCGTCGCTCCGTCTTGTTCCGCTCCGTGGCCTCGATGATGCGGTCCACCTCGTTCTCCCACACCTTCGCCTGCTCCAGCGCGGCGGTCGTGCGGGTCTGGAAGTAGATTTTCTGCGCATTGCGCATCAGCCTCACCTTCTCGTAGAACTTGCGTGGTCCGCTCCATTCGTCCTTTATCTGCTTGCTCATGGTTTCGGTGTCAAGTAGTGAATCCAGGCATAGCGCCTCCGCTGCGACAGATAGTCATCGTCGTACTGGTGCCGATATGCTTCGCACTCGAACGACACGTAGAAGTACGCCACATGGCTCTTCCCGTAGCGGCAGAGGTTCACGAGCCACTCCACCGCGTACCACAGGTAGAAGAACACATAGAGCATCTCCTTCATCTGTGCCGTGTGGATGGACTCGTGCACCATCGTGTGCTTATAGACGCCCATGCCCTTCCGAACGAAGAGGACTCCGAACAGGTTGATGCATCGGAATCCCTTGAACGGAATGATGTTGTTATAGATGATTATCATGCCTCTCTCAGATTTTCTCGTCACGGATCCGCCCGAGCATGTCGGCTGCGAGGTTCATGTCCCGCATCTCGAGCAGCTTCTCCGCCAGCTCCTTCACCGCCATCTTGCATGCCTTCTCAGCGTTCTCCACGGTAACCATGGAAACCGTCACACTCTTGTTGTCACTCTCTTTGTTGTCAGCCGCCACCGTATGCGCCTGAATAAATTCTTTGTACGTCATAATTGTTCTTTGTTTTTCTATTCTATCAATTCAAAAACATACACGAACACCCAAGGGTTTGCATCCCATGTGCCTTTGCCGCCAATCTTATCAATGAGACACTCAAAAGCCTGTTTGGGAGTATAAAAAATGCGAGGTCGTTTTGTAAAAGCGTACCGTATTCCATCAACCTTGAAAGTACCTTTCCCGTGTTTCTTTACTCCCTCTTCCAAGCAATCCTCATCGCTGATGTCTTGCAAGCGTTCCAACTTAATATCTGTGATACGAATACGATGTGGCATGTATTCAGCCTTGACAAACATCTTATTGTTCCAACCTTTTGAGTGCGTTACTTCGTCAGTTATAGCTTCCCAATCAATGCCCGGTAGCGCAGGCCACCGAAGTGTTTGGTATGCTTGTGCTATTGCCACCTTCTCGCCTTCCACATACGCTGGCTTTACAACGATAGAGTCACCATCCTTTGTGTCAGCGATGAAATGCCAGTCACCGTTTGCGTGATAGGCTTTCACGTCCTCGAATTCACCTTTTATGATGCGTCGAGTCATCGTCTTGCGCTTATTCAAGACGGCATCTGTCAAGCCGTATTTGTCATTAAATAGAATCTTCTTCATAGGTCTATTTGGTTTTACATTCTTTCCTTTGGGTCGTCACTCCCTCGCTGTTGGGGATTGACTTCTGCGCTAATGGGGACGGACCTCAGTCGCGCCCCAATGGTTTCTCCGTAAGTCGCGCCTCTGGCGTGACCTCAGTCTGTCCATAGCCTTTCGTTAGTGAATACAAAACCTTGCTCGTGCAAGGCTGACATCACATGAATGATGGTGGTTGGTGAACCAAGCCCGTTAAGGCATGTGCAATCGGGGTCGTTCCAATCAACATGAGAACTCATCATCGGGTCGGCATAAACCGTCCACTCCATCCTCCCCTCATAAACCGCCAGCACGCCAACACGTTCGCCCTTGCTGAAGAACATCGCCTTGACGAACTCACCTTCTGGCTGGGTTATCTTCGCGTCGGCTGCTGCCAGTCGCTTGTTCTTGTTGATATATCCTTGTGTCGTAAATGCCATAATCTGTCAGCCATTCACCATTTCTTCACCAATCCACCGAGCGGCTCAAGCCCGTAGTGAATCCTGATTCTCTCTCGTCGGATGTGCTCCTTGCGCGATGCGTTAATCTTCGCCATCCGCTCCTTCCTCTTCTCGGGAGTCTCATCGCGCAGATGCCGCAGCCCGTTCTCGTAGAGCCTCCGCATCAGCTCGTCGTCCTTCTCAGTCCATTTCTTTGTCATAGTTGCTCGGAATTTTTGTTTTGGTAAAAAGCCGACGGGCGGACTCTACCGCCACCCAGGGGATGAGCCTTGCACTGCTTGTGCTACGCCGGCAAATGATTTCGCTTTTCGGAGTTTGTTTTCAGTAAAAATGTGGTTCCACACTGTCGGAACATTTGGGTATCCTCATCGGCATGTCGTTATTGCTCCGCCTCGGTAGGTAGAAAGAATGTTAGGAACGTGTATTGTGCCAAGGCGGAAAAGGTTAATCACTCGTGGGCGCTTCACCACAGGTCGCCACATACCTGTTTCTCTCCTTTCGGTTCTTCATCGCGCGGCTTGTCCTGCAAGTCCACGTCACCCGCAGGGATGGTGTGGTCTATCGTCCAGTCAGTTCCCCAGCTGTATTCCACTGGATGAGGATTGATCGCCAACAGCTCATCCTTCCCAAAAACCGTCTCGACCCTGATGCGAGGCCGTGTGTATGCTTTCATAACAACTTATCAATCCGTTTTCTCGCTTCTTCATATTTTTCACTCTTCTGATACATCTCGTCGAACCATGCGGCACAATCATCCAAGTCGATGAGGTTGTCCTGCTTCAGAGTAATGTCTGCCCACAAAGGGTAGTTGTCTTCGTCGCTACCATCGTATTCGGGTTTGTAAATACATACACGGTCTATCGTGAAGTCGCCAAGACACTCCCCTACCGCCAGCTCTGCCTTGGCGCACGCCTCTCGGTAAACTTTGTCTCTGCCTAAAGTCATACGCACCTCAGAGTCAGGGTCAACGACACTCAGAATCCCTATCAGTTCTTTTGCTGTCATAGTCAAATCTTTGTTTTATCTGTTTTTTGTTCCATATTCAGAATTTCTTGACTGGCTTTTGGAAGTCGTTGACACTGATATCGCCACTATTTAGTTGCATCAGAAGGTTACGACCGTGTGCCACGCCGTCATTGTAGATGCGATTACGCTCCTCGTTCAGTTTTTTGTCGAGCTCGTCTTTGTAATTATCACGTTCGCGATTTAACTCGTCAACAGCATCTTTGATGGCGTGGCACAATTTCTTTGCCGCTTCAAACGTTACCTTCGGCAATACAAAACAGTCGTGTGACGTACCACTTCCAGCATATCCAGCAAGCATGGAATCTTGTCGGCAATAACCTACAGCATATCTGCTATCAAATTGTGAGAAAGTCCTCAACAACTCTCGCAGACTTCCGTCAATATCCTTATCGCGGATTTGATACCAAGTAATAAAGCCAGTGGTAAGGTCATCCATTAGGAAATGGTTACGGTCAAGATTTCTCTCCTTGACGATAGTCCTGCCTATTTTCAATGTGTCCATGCAGTCATGGCACAGCGATTCTTTACTACTACGTGCTACTTCTTCGCCCGTTCGTCCACATCCTGGGCATGGTGCAGTTCCTTTGTATAGTTTCATAGTCAAATCAGTTTAATCTTTGTTTGATAGATACGCTAACTTACAGGCGATGAAGTACACCAAACCTGTGTGTAGAATTTCTCTGTCACCTCCTAACGCATACGACAGGAGGAACGCAAGCAGAAGGATGATATCCATCCTTGACCTTTCTTCTTTCATTTTATCCGTTCATCTAAATTACCCCAAAGCATTCATCCCAAAACTCAGAGCAATCATCCTCCTCGTCAAAATCACCCATACTTCTTTCTAACATCGCCATTCTGTCAAAATAGGAAAGCCTTGTTTGTCTTATCCGTTTCTTGCACTTTTCAACCTGTTCTTCTGACGGATTGAAAAAGGAAACATTCTTAGAAGCCCACAAGACATAGCTTGGGTCGAACTGTATGACAGAATCAACAAGTTGGGATTTGTATTTTCCAAACGTAAACGTTTTCATAGTCAAATCCGTTTAGTCAGTAAAACCTTTGTTACCCGTCTTAGTCACTGGCTGACTAAGTTCTGCCTTTTTCTCTTTCCGCAGCTCAGCAATCAAAGCATCAGCGAACACCACCGCGGATGATGCGCACACCTCGGGAACCGTCTTTCCTTCTGCTTCATCACCAAGCCCGTGCCCACTCGCCAAGATAGACCGCGTAGTCTCTGCGATGCATGGCAGCATCTCCTTCGCTATCTCGTACCTGCGCTGCTCCCAGTCAACACCACGCTCATTCGCCTTTCTTATCTCGTCATGTATGCCTATAACTGACTGCATGTAATGTATTTCAAGAGTTGTCATAATATCGCCTACGTTTTAGAGTTTCACATTCAGTTCTTTCATCTGCCTCTCCAGTCGCTTCCATTCGTCCTCGTTGGTGTAACCATCATCAAGGTGCTCCTCGCCAACGAAGTCATACACGCCAACCCACTGAGGATGGTCTTTCGTCTTGTCAATGTTCAGATACACCGTGCACCAACGCTTGCGCACCGACACATACACCTTGCTCACCTTTCCTTCGAGTGCCAGGTTATAGAGTCGAGAAGCCTTTTCCACATAGTCCTCGAACTTCAGGACCGTCGTTTCTTGCTTTGCCATAGTCCAATTCGTTTAATTCGTGAATAATTCGTGACAATTCGTGTCAAATAATCATTCGTTTAATTCGTGAAATTCGTGGTTACTCCTCATAGTAGTCAATCTCCTCGCAGCAGAACCACTCGCCATCGTTCTTGAACACGACGAGGGGATACAAATCTGTTTCGGGGTTATCACTTGGGACGATGTGGCTGATGTCCCTTGCCTCCATTCTCTTGACAACCTTGTTGTCCACGTAGAATTTTGCCATTAGTTTCATAAAGCACTTTGTTTTATATGTTTTTGTTTTGATGCTGCAATCCTCGTGATAAAAGGCGAGAGTTGCAAGCCGCAACCCCCACCATTTTATCGCCTTAACATTTGCTAACTGCCACCGTTCCCGAAGATTTCGTCTTCGGTCTCAGTCATCCTCCACGAGGTTGTCGAACAGTCCTGGTTCTCTCGGATGCAGGGCTCTCAGCTCATCGCGGAAGAAGTCCTTCTTCGTCTTGCCCATCTTCCTGCCCCTGCTCGTATGCACGTCGAACGTGTAGTCAGGCACAGGGATGGGATGCAGACGCACATCGTCAATCCACTTCGCCACCTCGACATCGTTGAGGTCATACACGAAGTTCTGAAGGTGGTCAGCGTCCCTGCACTTCCTCACGTCGCAAAGCAGCAGCACCGCCTTGCTGATGAAGATTCTGCCTTTCTGCTCAGGCTGACCCTTGTTGACCAGCACGTAGCCGTTGTGAAGCGCGTCAATCTCACCCGTGATGAGGCCCCAGCAGTCTTCGGCACTGATGGTGTAAAGCCTCTTCCACACATAGTTCCCGTAGCCGCTCGACCACAGTTCCAGTGCGAAGTATCCAGCGACAGCATGGTCGGCTCTTCTGATTGCCTTCTGGAGTGCGCTGGAGCACTCGAAGAAGTTATAGCCGTTGATAGTAGGAGGTAACATAATTGCTCTCGTTTTGCTCTGCAAACCTCGTCGTTTAGAGCGAGAAAAGAGAACAGAAAGCCCGCCATTTTCACGCCTTAACGTTTGTTAGCCGTTCCCCAAGGTTTGCCACCGTTCCTCGCTGTTTTGCAGCGAGTCTAAAATGGAAACTTCACGCTTATGTTATACTCCACCATCTGCTTCGTCGAGCCTTTCCCGTTGTTGCAGGCACCGCCCTTCATCTGGATGCACTCGCCAAAGTGCTTCCTGATGAGCAGGATGCTGCGCCGCTCCTCCTCCACGTTGCGGAAGGCACTCAGTCCTCCAGGATTCACGAACGTGTCCTTCTGACTGAAAGAATAGCGCAGGTCAGTGAGAATCCTCCGCTCCTTGAACTTCGCGAAGCAGCTTATCCAGAAGTCCTCCTTCAACTTCAAGTCCTCGTTCCACCATGTCACGCCCTTCTTGTACCGCACACCATACGAGCAGCCGGTTATCATCTTCGAGAACGACAGCCATGCGTTCTCCTCGTACATCATCGGGGTCGTCCTGTTCGTGAAGCCGAACACATGCACGTCGAGCACCTCGGCAAGGTCATACAGCTCATGGATGATCCGCGTCACCTTCTCCCTGTCCTTGATGACCGAGCAATCGCCATAGTCCGCTGCCAGGTACTTGCACGTATGCACATCGTCGTCCAGCATGAAGAGGTTGCCGAAATGCCTCGCCATCCAGTTGCGCTTCGGAATCAAGCCAACCACATCGTCGGGATGGGTGACTATCTCGCAGTCAGGATTGAAACGCTTGTACAAGTCCTTCTGACTCTCCGCCACACAGATAATCGGGTCCGTTACTAAATACTTCGCGAACACCCTGTCATGCCGCTTATGGCTGGGGATGACAATTCTCAAGGGCTTCACGAACATCTTTCACGCTGATTACATTAGACTTCATCACCTTCCCCGTCTTGTACGACTTCATGTGCTGCATGTTCAGACGCTCACGCAGCCAGTTGCTATCGACCTCGTTAGCGCTCTGGATGATGAACAGCTCATGCTTCTCGTCAAACTTGGGAATGAGCGGATACACCGCGTCCTCGTTCTTCACGGCATCAAACCGCTCCTTGAACGGGTCCTTCTTCTTCTCCTCGGGCAGTTCCATACCCCAGTCCTGCAACTCCTGTCTGTCCCACTCGTTCAGCAGCGCATCCATGTCAGTCTCTCCGAAGGAGATGTTGTCCTTGCTTGCTATCTCCCGCAGCTTCGCCACGGAAGTGTCCGCCTTCAGCACCTTGCACGGACATTCCTGGTGTCCCAGTTCCTTGCACGCCCTCAGCCTCAGGTTGCCGCCAATGACCACGTACTTGTCCCCATACGGATAGACTATCAACTCTCGCAGGTCCAGCATCTCTGGACAATCCTCGATGCTCTTCTTCATCGCCTCGAAGCGACTGTCACGGAAGAAGCGAGGATTCTTGGGCAAGCCTTCCACCTGCCCACGGTTCATCTCCAATTTGGAGATGGGAATCACTTCTCGATTCATAAACACTAATTTTAATTCAACAACACATTTTCAACAGCACCTTTCTTAGTGCCTATTCCTTCTCCAGACGTCGCCTTATCAGCTTCTCAACGTCCTTCACTCCGCTCTTCCTCAGAAACCCCACCAGCATCAGAACCAAGTCCGCGCCAGCAAGGTGGTAGTCCTCATACTCGTTCGTGTCTTCATCAGGAACCTGACCAAAAACGCTCGGACGCAGCAGCTCCCTCATCCGCTCACGCTCGCACCTGCGACCCACACCCTCATCCATCTCCCTCCACTTCAGAGAGAGCATCAGACTGAGAAGCCTGAGCGTCGCGTGCCTGCGCAGCTTACCATGCAGGCGGTACGTCGTCAGCATACGGACACACTTCTGCGTGTTCTTGTTCAGTTCTATCATGTTATTTAGTTTTGGTTTGCTCAGTCCTTCTCGTAGATGCCCAGCTCCGACCCGTCGGGATATGCAAGTGCCTGCTTGAACATCTTCTTGCATCGCCTCGGCGGATCTGTCATTCTTTTGTGCCGCTCGTTGAACAACGTGCAAGGCAATGGACCCCTTGCAGGACTCATCTGTGTCGAGTAGTCAAAGAGGAACGGACACTGCCCGCAGCACGCAGGCTCTTCATTGATTCTCTTTCCGTTGAGGATGACCATAGGCTCAGTTTTTTCGTTTTACGACCTTCGTGACAATAACAATGGGAGTGATATAGTCTCACTCCCAAAGTCTCGGTGTGGCTCACTATTGAGCCTCTTTCTCTATCGGGTTACCATCTTTGTCATAGCCAAGTTCTTCAAGCTGGGCGACATATCCGTCAATCCGCTTCTGATGGCTTGTCCGCACCCTGCCCTCGATTTCCTCATACGTTCCTGGCTGCGTATGCTCAAGCACGTACTTGCGGAATCCGCTATATGTGTAAGCCTCCAGCTGCTGTTTGAGGTACGAAGTCATAATAGCCGCCAGCATGTCCTCGTGCTGCTCCACAAAGGCAATGACCTCCTCATCCTTTATCTGCCAAGAATCCTTGTTGAAGAACTTCGTAGCGAGGTTGTTGGTGTTCTTAATCATTATGGCGCTAAGGGCGATTTCCTCGAACGGCTCAAGTCCACCGTCATGCGCTGTATAGTCGAATGTTTTCCGTACCTCGCTATCCACGTCGCTCTGGATGTCCTCCAACTCTTTCACATTGCGAACAAGTTCAGCGACGTTGTTCTTCCTCAACTCGCGCATCAGTCTCCATCCAGACACATTCAAGCGCTCAAAGTTTGCAATCTCCAAGACTTCTACCGCATTTCCACTCGCCAGCTCTTCCTTGTAACGAGCATCTTCCCTGTCATAATAGATTTTGCCATTGGTTTGCTCGTAATACCACATCTCATAGCCTTCATCCTCAATCTTCTTGACGAGCTCCTTGTATGCTTCCTTCACGTCATCGTCCCAAAACTGCGAAGGAACTTTCGCACCGAAGAGGACCATCTTTCCAGTTCTCCACACTTCGCCCTTCTTCAAGAAGTCGTGCTCATGGATGAACTTCCAGACGTAGGCTTGTGCCTTCTTGTGCTTGCACTCAGGCTTGGTGCACTTCGCTTTCTCCTTCATCTCGTAGAACAGACAGCCGTGGTTGCTCGTGTTGCAAAGACAGGTCTCGCACTTCGGGAACTCCTTGCCATCATGCCAACCCTCCTTCTTGTCAGTGAGGAAAGGCACGTTGTCAAGAATGTCGAAATGGTCGTCAACCCAGTTCTTCACGTCGTCATAATCCACTTCGTAACCTTGGTGCAATCCAATACTTCCGTCCTCATAAAACTCCTTCTGGTCTTCATCGCTGAACTTCGCAATGAGGAAAGCGGCTCTGATAGGCATCCTGCCCTCTCTGAGCACAGTCTTCAATTCGTCAATGAGTCCGTTGAGGCGGACGCGGTCCTGAACGAAACGCTCACTCTTGCCGAACCTCGCCGCGATGTCCTTCGTCTTGCCACCTCGCTTCATCAGCTCCGAGAAGGCAAAAGCCTCTTCGATAGGGTCAACGTCTCTGCGCTGAAGGTTCTCGGTAATCATGGCGTCGTAGGCTTCCTCATCGCTCATCTCCCTCACGATGCCAAGGATGTACTCCATCCCGTTCATCTTGCAGGCACGGAAACGACGCTCACCGCAGACAATCTCATACTTGAACTCGCTCGTCGAGCCGTCCTTGTTAATCTTCACACTCGCTTCCTCGGGAACAGGTCGCACCGTAATCGGTTGCAGCAGTCCCTGGTTCTTGATGTTCTCAGCCAGTTCCGCGAGCGACTCCTTGTCGAAGGTCTTTCTCGGGTTCATGGCACTCGGTGTGATGTCGCACACCTTCAAGTTCTGTACTTCCATGTAGTCAAGTTTTAAAAGGTTTTATGATTAGAATTTATAGCCGAAGTTGTAGAAGTCAGCCTCCTCGAAGTGCAACTTGTTCTCGTCGAAGTCATGCTCCAGGTTGTCCTCATCCTTGGTGCAGCAGGTCACCTCACCGATGGTAATCGAGAAGGAATCACACACCCACTGACTGTCTTCGTCAAAATCTCCGTTGAGGTTCAGAGAGTAGTCGATGAACAGCGTCTCATCGCCTTTCTCATATTCCACGGTGCCGTCATATTCGTCTTTCTTGATGATTGCGCATGCAATGTTCATGTAGTCGTCCTTATTCAGTTTCATAGCTTCACTTTGTTTTATATGTTTGACTTGTATTTTGTTTTGATACTGCAATCCTCGTCATTATTGACGAATTATGCAAGCCGCCACCCCCGCCATTTTATCACCTTAACGTTTGTTATCAGTTACCGTCCCCCGCAGTTTCGCTGCAGGTTCTTTGTCCTTTGTCCTTCGTTTTCGTTATCGTTTTCGTTCCCTTCTCCTCCCATCAGGGGGAGGTCGGGAGGGGGCCGCCCTTCATCATCCTCTCCCTCTCCTCCGCCATCGCAATCAGCCTGTCGGGGTCGCACTCCTCCAGCGTAGGATATCGCCCACAAGGATGCTCGCCATCCGTCACCTTCACACCATGCTCGATGAGGTACTCACGGATCCGCTCCGCACCACCGCCATTTTCCTTGCAGTCGTAGAGGAAATTCCTGTACTCCTCCGCAGCCATCAGGCCGCTGTCCTTGCGCTTGCGCTCCTTCACCTTCTTCACCTCGTCCTTCTCGTTGTCGTAGATTTTCTCCAGCTGCTTGTTGCGGACGGTGTAGAACTTGTTGAGGCTCGTCATCACTGCATTCATGTTCACCGTGCCGTAGAACTCGCCGTAGTCGCCCATCTTCATGCCCCTGAAGAACGCCATCAACTCCGTCACCTTCAGACCTCCGTGCCGTTCCAGAATCAAACTTGCGCAGTCGTCAATCTGCCGCACGTCCATCTGCCACTTGTAACCCAACTGGCTGTTCAGGTCGCCAATCTGTATGGCAAGCCAACTCATTGCCGTCTGATAGCCGTACTGCTCGTTCACCTCCTTCAGCATCGGAGCAGTACCCGTGTAAATCCTGTCCTTACCCTGCGTGCAGTAATAATTCTGCATCGAAGGGTTGAAAGCCTCCAAGAACTCAGCCGCATTCCTGAGCTTCGTTTGCGAGGCTGGCAAGCTGCCTTGCGACGTACTCCTTGATACTTCGCTCGTACTGCTCGCGTCTTGCTTGTTGGGCGTCAACGCCCCGTTCGTTGTTTCCATGATTGTTTATGTTTGACCGTTTGTCCTTCAATGGGAAGAAGCCAGCCCAGTTGTTTGCCATCGCCTCATGGATTATCTCCATCGCCTCCACAGGGTCGCCTCCGCTCATCTTGAATAGTTTCTTGTAGCATTGCGCTATCGACTTGTCGTTCTTGTACGTCTGCCGCTTCTGGCGCTTGTACTCTAACCACTCCTCCATCGGCAGGGAATACTCAGGAAGAATAAGCTCCGACAACTTCTGAGGAATTTCCCCCTGGGGGGATGAAGGGGGGTCGATTTCTTTTTTATTTTTTTCTTTATTATTATTTCTTTCCTTCTTTCCTTCTTTCTTTCTTATGTTTGGTTGCGTCATCGTTGCATCATCGTTGCACGGTGGTTGCGTCATCGTTGCATCATCGTTGCGCACATCTTGGTAACTCGCATAATTACAAATAGTTATCTGTTGCGCTTTCTTGTTGCAAATTGTTTCAATCATCCGTTCGGATTCTAACAACTTCAAAAATCGCCTAACGCGGAACTTATTGACGCTCCAACGAGTAGCAAGAAAGTTGAGGCTGGCAATCATTTGCCCGCGTTTCAGCTTTACCACTTGAGCGCCAACAAGCACGTCGTTGTCCTTGATATTTGCCATCAGAAGCAGGTCTATCCACCACTTGAAATACACTGCATTGCTGAAAATCCAATGGTCAGTGATGGAGCGGCTAATCTTTATCCAGCCATCCATAGTCACTTGATTTCGTTGAAAACATACTCAACACCCTCCTGCTCAGACAGCGTCCTCAACTTCAACTTGATGAGCTTCCGTCGCAGAGGATAGTCACGCACCATGGCGGTAGCCTTCGACTTCACCTCCTCAACGACAATCTTCCCCTCTCGCCTATACACGAAGTCGCAGGTGTAATGCGCCGGCAACTCGTCCACACGCTCCACCTGCTTCGTCTTCGTCTTCAGCTGCACCGTCTTCATGTACGTCAGCTTCGGGATGATTTCCCACTCCACCTGACGCTGCAAGTCACTGATGACACCCCTCTTCTGCATGTCCAGGAGAACCAACCAGCGCTCACCCTCCTTCTTGCTGTCGAACTTGATACCGCCAATTGTCACTTTCTTATTGAAAAACTTCATCGTTATCGTTTTCGTTATCGTTTTCGTTCGCCTAAAAATTCACATTCGTCAGTGGCCTGCCTCTCGAAGTCACCACCCATCTGCTTGTGCCAGGAGGACACTCAATCTTCAGCTCGTCAACCCTGCCGAAGAACTTGTAACTGCCTCCAAGGTCAACAATCCAAGCATCCTTGCCCTTGTACGGTCTGATTGCCCTGCCCACCATCTGGTAGTACAGCGCAAGACTCTTCGTCGGTCGTCCCAAGATGATAGTGTCCAACTCCGGATAGTCGAAACCCGTCGTCAGCGTTCCAACGTTCACCACCACCTTCAAGAGTCCAATCTTGAATTTCGCCAAGATGTCCTCACGCTCACGCTTCGGAGTCGTACCCGTCACGATGTCCGCCTTCACCCCCTTCACCCTCAGCTTCTCTTCAGTTCGTAGCACTCATGGAAGAACCGCTCCTCGCCGTTCACCTTCTTCTTCTTCGTCCAGCAGCAGAACAGCTTGTCAATTTTCAGGCCAGGATTCTGCAACTCGAACAGGTAAGCATAGATGCTCAGTTGCCATGTCACGTACTCCTCATTGTAGTTGTACGTCGTCTTGATGTCCGCAAGTGCGAGGCTTCCCTTCGTCGCCATGCTTTCCCAAACGCAGTCGATACTTCCAGCCACGTAGTCGTTATCGCTCACGAAATACTCGCTCTCAAGCCAGTGGTAACGCTTACGCAGTCTCATGTTCACTATCTCCCTCGCTTCGTCGCTCATCATCTCGATACCCATCCGTTCGTAGAGCTCCACCTCCTCGTGCACCTTCGTGCCGTAGTCAGCAGCCTTCGCAAGTGTGACCTTGTCAACACCCTTATATTCGTCTGCGAACAGGTTATCTCTGATGATGCCCGTCACGCTCCTTGGAAAGATGTGAGGACGCTCGCCCTCAATCATCGTGGAATAGGTGTGGGTGCTCGCATCGAACACCACACCCGATTTGTTAAGTTTCACTGTAGTCATTTTCTCAGCTTTTGGTTCACCTCAGCGGTGATGTTGTAGAAGTCATTTCCCTTCACATGGAACTGTGGATACCTTGCCCACACCGCGTTGAGTTCTTCAACACTCTTGCAGACTTTCATTTCCTCACAAGCCTGTGCAAGGAGCACCTCAGCTTCTTTCTGCTTCTTCTCCTCGGCTTCCTTCTTCACCTCCTCAGGCAGATCCTCGCCAGCGTAGATGTAGAGTCCAAGTCCGTGTCTTGCACATGCCTTCGTGAGTGAGCGTTGGATTGCCTTGTTCACGTCGAAGGAGGTAAGCGCAGGGACAGTCACTTCGTAAGACTTACCGTTCTTCGTGGTGACGGTGTACGTGAAGTCCTTCAAGTGAATGGAAACGTTTCGGTTGTCCATCACTGGAAGCATCTCGATGTGCTCAAGTCCGTTGATGGTCACACCCGTTTTCACCCACGCCGTCTCCCCATCCGTGTGATAGTTCAAACCGTCCTTGTTCTCATAGACGGTGTAGGTAGCATCTGGGTAATGCTCCTTCACATTCGCCCACGCCCATGCCCATGACAGGTAAGTGAGTCCGTTCTTCTGCTCAACATGATCATTGCAGTTGATAGCGTTCAGTACCTTAAACACTGATTCTTCTTTCTTTTCCATAATCGCATTGTTTTAATATGTTTGACAATAGGGTTATTCACACACTCTGACATACATCTGTCCATGCAAGTCCGTCGAGATGTAGTAGCCCAGGTGGTAGTAGTTCGTCACACGCTCCATGTACTTGATGAAAACACTGGTGACGATTCCATTCTCCGGAATCCAAATAATCAGACCTTGATGGTCAGCCTCATACTCAAGCGTCTTGTCGAGAACAGCCATCTCACGGGCAATCTCATACGCCAGCTTGACCTCCGAAGGAGCCTGAGCATCGCAGACATCGTTCGGACCGATTGAAAAACGCATTTGCTTATCCATAATACCTTGTTTTATATGTTAGACAATAAGTTTAATTTGATGTTGCAAACCTCGTCATTTTTAGCGAAATACGGGCAACGAAAACTTCGCCATTTTTTCGCCTTAACGTTTGCTAACTTTTTTCTCCGTAAGCGGTGGTTCTGCCACAGCCTAATAAAGCAGGATGGAGCGTACCGACGCTTTTAATTCCATTGCTCCACCCTGCCGCCAAACACCTCAGGACGTTTTATCTCATCGTTCGAAAGAAATGGGGGCGAGTCCGAGGCTTTTATCCGTTCCTCGCCCCCTGGCTGTGGAAGGCCCGTTCTTTGGTCGAACGCATTGTCCTTTGTCCTTAGTTCAAAGGGAAGTCCGTGCGACCTTCACAGGCAGCACGAACCATAAAAATCATAATTTGGATAGGATAATTTATTAACTAACTCATTCTGTGCAGTCCAGCACAAAACTATATCTCTTCACTCCCCACTCTTCACTCTTCACGCTTCACGCTTCACTCTAAAAACTCGCACTACCCTCACGGGCAATGCGGGCAACATCCTGTTTTAAGTCAATCAATGTTTACAAGTGCGCCACACGCCTGTGGCAAAAATCTGTTTAGTTCTTTGTGATATAAAATCTCCGTGCGACCTTCACAGGCGGCAGGGAGCGACACTATTGTTCAGAACTTATGAAAACTAAAAATCATTGGTCGGACGCTCCAGTGAGCATCTTTATTTCTGGTCCCCGATAAAACGTCAGCGACCTTCACAGGCAGCCGACGGAAAAATGGAAAAATTTGAAAAATTCGGTCAAATAGAGTTCAATAACATCTTTCACTTTAAATCTAAAATACCATGAAAAAATCAAAAAACGTATGTCGTCCGACAGCAGCCAAAAGGAACCAGCGACCTTCACAGGCCACTGGAACGCAAGAAACAATGAATTCAATCAAAAACTTAGCGAATTATTATGAGTATGAAAAGAAAAAAAATGTCTGCCGTCGTTAAGTCCTTTCCCCGTATCTCAAAATCCAGCGACCTTCACAGGCCACTGGCGAAATAATCAATAATTAAAATAATAGCTGAAAAAACTATTTACTCAATTCGATTCATTACAACAAACCCATGGACACCTCCACGGACGGTAGTTCTTCAACCTCGAACAGAAGTCCCGCGACCTTCACAGGCGGCTGTGATGGGACATGTTGCAAGATTCAAAAGAATTCTAACCTAACGTTTAATTAACTAAATAAAACCAACTATAATGAGATTTCAAAAAATTGTCATGCCTTCAACCAGAGGGCGAAAACGAACATCGCCCACATGGAGAGGCTCAGTGCGAGCCCCTTCCAGTCTATGTCATACCTTTTCATAAGTCGTCTATTTCTTGAATGAGAGTTTACAATAATGAGAGTTGCAGCGAAGCACGCAGGCAAAAGGACTTGCAAGCCTCGTCGCCAAGTCTTTGGCTAATAAAGAATCAAAGACAATGCCGTCTTTCACCTCTAAGAGGCTCTTTCTTAACTCGTTTATTCTCAGTGTCTTGCGAAAAGACAACTCCCTGAAGCCTTTCTTAGGGCGAGATATGTATTTGAAACCATTCTTCTCGAGGAACTCCTCTATACTCTCGGAAAAGAAAAAGGCACCCTTTTCTGCGTTGGTGTCAATATAGCCATGAACCACCACCGTCTTACGTTCCTTGCCACCGTTCCCGTCAGTTCCGCTGACGGTCGTCTTAACCTCACTGGCGTTCTTCTTCGCTTTCTCAGTAAGCTTCGGTTCTGCCGAAGCCTCCTCCTCCATCGTCTTTCCCGTCAGCGCCTGCGCAAACAGTTTGAAAAGCTCAGTGTCCTTCTCGCTCACCTTCACGAAACTCTCGAAGTGGTCATCCACAGTCTTACCAATCTCATTCACCTTCTTGCCAAGCAGTTCAACCATCGTCTTCGTAGCACCATTCCTGATGAAGCCTTCAAGTATGCCAGCATGTGCGTTCAGGTCGTCCACCCGCGTGTTCAGTCCAGCAATCTTAGCGTTCGCCTCGCTCATCTTCGCGCTCAGCAAACCCACCTTCTCATTCAGCGCACCCAGCTGCTTAATCAGCTCAATACTGCGAGCCGACTCGTCAGCCCTCAACTCATACACTTCGTTCAGTACCTGGCGCAACTTGCCAAGCACCTCTTGGTTGTTAATCCATCCCATGATTCACTTTGTTTTTAAATGTTTGAGTTTACGGCAACCTTTCAGATGTCTCAAAACCTGCTCGCCGCGGCATTGCCACTTTCCGCGACAGCTCATCTCAACCTCAATCTCACCGCTCTCGATGAGCAGCATCAGCTTCCTCCGACCGCCAACAATCGCAGCAGCCTCGTTCTTGCTGAAACCCCTCACGTCGAAGTAGCTGAGGATATTGTCCAGAAGCACCAGCTTCTGCTCCTTCACACAGTCCTCCATACGCGAATGGTCTTGTTCTCCTTGTCAATTTCCGTGCGCCAGCTCTTGTCCGTCAAGATTTTCTGGCGGGCGACCTCCGAGCGGATCCCGTTCATCGACAGGAGAGGAAACGAAACAGCCTCACCCACCCCAATCATGCGCAGGGCATTCGCAACAGAACCGAAGGTCTTCTTCTCATAGTCTCTAATCTTCTTCTTTCCCATGTCACCTTTTATTTATATTATAGCGCCCGTGCGTGTTCCGATGAACCTTGGAAAAAACGCTGTGTGCAACCACAAACCAAGGAACGCTTACTGGGATTGCTCCCACGGGCAGTATTATTAAGTCCCCCAACCATCAAAGCAGAAAACACGTTGTTAATTTGTCCCATGCAAAGGCGAGGGTTGAGGCTTCAATAATCTTAACCAGTTAATACCATGAACGGTTCTCTGAGTACACGTGCCGTTCTCACGCTCGGTGGCTTCGTCTTCATCCCGAAGTACCTATCCCGTATGTCTGGGAATCACCGCAGGCTACATTGCCCGCTATCCCATCCCAGGAATTTCTGTCAGTTACCGATATTGTACCAGCATGTCAATGAACTCTGCCTTCACGACCGTTGGTCGTACCCACTCGGAAATCTCGGCAAGGCACCGAAAATTTCCCACAAATCACTTGCTAAATCCAAACTTAATTTGTAAATTTGTTGCGTTGTTAATTTGTTGATGCAAAGATATACGATTTCGTATTTATTTGCAAGTGTTTTCGTAATTTAATTACGATTTCGTATTTATTTTAACTAATATTAACTAATCATGGGTACAAAAGACGACATCACAGCCCGAATCAACTTGTTCATAGAGTCGATGGGCAAATCCGTGAAAAAGACAGCTTCGGAGATAGGCATGAACGCACCTACGCTGCTGAGAATACTAAAGGGAGAGAACAAGGTTTCTGCTGATGCGATATCATCCATCCTCAACGCATATCCAGACCTCTCAGCCGAGTGGCTGCTGCGAGGAAAGGGCAGCATGCTCATCACGGCAACAAACGACGATGAGATGATGGCACTCAATGACGTCATCACAGACCTGACAGAAACACTCAAAGAAAAAAACAAGGTAATAGTTCTGCTCAAGAAGCAAATCGAAGAAAACAAAAAGGGAAACTCAAACGACTAAAAACACACTCGACATGGACAGCCTTATCAGAACACCATTCGGCAATAACATGTACACATTGTACGACCTGCCGATGAAAGACGCGGCAAACAACGAGATCCTGGAAACACTCCAGACCATATATGCGACGGGACTTGAGCCAGACTACGGCGACCCGTCCGAAAAAGAGGCAATGGAAGCAGAGGTGGTGAATTACGACGACAGGCAAGTCATCGGTGCGATACGCCAGCAGCTCCAGCGCAGGAATGTCCTTATAGCCAATAACAGGAACTTCGCACTTCTCCCCGAAGAAGAATGCCTCGTCGAAACAGTGTGCGCAAGAAAGTATTATACTTACTACAAAGACGAAGAAATCTTTAACATCAACTATGAGGCGTATGGAGACTTCTACGTCACAAACCAAAGACTTGTATTTGTCGATGAGAAGAACAACGTCGAATCATGCCCTATCAGCGAAATCATCGCATATTCCACTCTCAACCTCAGCGCACTTGTCTTCAAAAAGGCAGACAACACCTCCATCGTAATCGACTACACCCTGGAGGGACGATTCGTGGAAGTACCAAAGCATCTCCAAAGACAAGGCTATTACGACAAGGTGTTTTACGATGAGCGTGCAAGGTGTCTCCTCGCGCTTCAAAAGGTGCTACCAGATAAGTACGATGGACTTGCAACCATAAGAAAGAGAGACGCCACAACCGCCATGAATAAAGACGAGAAGAAAGATAAAAAGAAAGGCAACAAAAAACTCATAGGATGTCTCGTCCTCATCCTAATTTGGCTCGCTATCTCCATACCATACAGATGCACTCACCCGATACAGAAAAGTGCAGTCGAAAACAACCAGCCGAGAAGAAAGCCTTCCAGCAAGTCCTCGACGGCTACATGCACCTACTCTCCCAAGGCAACACTGGTATCATCCCCGATGTCGAATAACTACACCATTTCCTAAAAATTGTCGGCAAATCAATTTTTTTTCGCCGATTCCCTCATAAATACTAATAATTCAGCAATAGTTAAGCAAAAATTCCGTATTTTTGCAAAGAACTATATATTTACTTCAATGCATGATTAAGATATTAGACCGACACTTTGAATTGTCGATTCCTCATGAGGTGATTCAGGAAAAAGTGAAGGAGGTAGCCCAGCAGCTCAATAAAGACTATGCGGGTAAGTATCCCGTAATGGTGTGTATTCTGAATGGTGCCTTCATCTTCATGGCTGATCTTGTTCGTTACCTCGATTTCCAACCCGAAATCGTATTTGCTCGATACTCATCCTATGATGGCCTCTCTTCCACAGGTGTTGTGAGGGAACTCATGGGTGTGAATGCCAATCTATTGGCACGAGACGTGATAGTTGTGGAGGACATTGTTGATACGGGAACTACCATGTATAGCATCCTCCCTATGTTCCACGACAAAGGTGCAAAAAGTGTCAGAATTGCCACATTCCTGCAGAAGCCTGATTGTCTGAAAGTACCTATGAACGTGGACTACTGTGCTATGAAGATTCCTAATGATTTCGTTGTAGGTTATGATGGGCAGGAATCTGAAGGATATTTACACTGTAGTTGAAGAGTGAAGTGATAGTTTTACTAAATAGATATAAGAAACAGATACAGAATAGTATATAAAAAACCAAATTGTATGAAAAATATTATTATTTTTGGTGCACCAGGTTCTGGCAAAGGCACCTATAGCGATGAAATCGTTAAGCGTTACGACATGGGGCACATTTCAACAGGCGATGTGCTTCGCGGCGAAATCAAGAATGGTACGGAACTGGGTAAATTGGCAAAGGGCTATATCGACAATGGCCAGTTGATTCCAGACGAGTTGATGATTGACATCTTGGCTAACACATACGATGCTCAGGAGCCTGGTAAGGGTGTCATCTTCGACGGCTTCCCTCGTACTATCGCTCAGGCTGAAGCTCTGAAGGCCATGCTTGCAAAGCGAGGACACGACATGGGTGTGATGATTGAGCTGATTGTTGATGAAGAAACCCTCTTGTCTCGTCTGCTCAAACGTGCTATCGAACAAGGCCGCGATGACGATAATGAAGAAACTATCAAGAAGCGTTTCGCTGTTTATCATTCACAGACCGAACCTCTCTCGAAATGGTTTGAAGCAGAAGGCATTCGCTATGCTTTCACTTGGAAGGGCTCGAAGGATGTGATGCTTGGCGAAATCTTTGATTTCTTGGATGGTTTGAAATAAATCCATATACCTTTTAAGGGGAAAACGAAGTTGGTTGACGAATGGCACAGGAATCGAATTTTGTAGATTATGTGAAGATATACTGTCGTTCCGGCAAGGGAGGACGTGGCAGCGCTCACATGCATCGGGCAAAATATATGCCGAAAGGTGGTCCCGATGGAGGAAATGGTGGGCGTGGTGGCCATGTCATCCTTCGTGGAAATCGCAATTATTGGACACTTCTACACTTGCGATACGACCGACATGTGCATGCAGAGCATGGAGGAAACGGATCGAAGGACAAATCTACAGGCAAACAAGGTGCAGATGCCTACATCGAAGTGCCACTCGGAACGGTTGCATACAATGCTGAAACAGGTGAATACCTGTGCGATGTTACCGAGCACGAACAAGAGGTGGTATTGCTGAAAGGTGGTCGAGGCGGATTGGGTAATGTGAATTTCTGCACTCCTACCAATCAGGCACCACGTTATGCACAGCCTGGCGAACCGATGCAGGAAATGACCGTTATCCTCGAGCTGAAACTCCTTGCCGACGTTGGTCTTGTAGGTTTTCCTAATGCTGGTAAATCCACCCTCGTTTCTTCTCTATCTTCTGCCAAGCCCAAGATAGGCAATTATCCTTTCACAACCCTCGAACCATCCTTAGGTATTGTCTCCTACCGCGATAACAAGTCGTTTGTCATTGCTGATATTCCTGGCATCATTGAAGGAGCCAGCGAAGGAAAAGGATTGGGTACACGTTTTCTACGTCACATTGAGCGAAACACACTCCTACTCTTTATGGTGCCAGGCGATACCGATGACATCAAGCGAGAGTATGAGATTCTGCTCAACGAACTTGCCAATTTCAATCCAGAACTGCTCGACAAGGGACGTGTTTTGGCCATCACCAAGTGCGACCTACTCGATGAGGAGCTGATAGAAATGCTCAAGCCATCTCTACCCGAAGGAATACCTACGGTGTTCATTTCATCCGTGACAGGTTTTGGGCTTCAAGAACTCAAGGACAAGCTTTGGCAAGAGATGAATAGCGAGAGCAACAAAATCGCTGCCATCCAAATGAACGAAAGCATCGTCCATCATTCTAAGGATTTCTCGCATCTTCATGCAGAACTCGAAGCAGAAGGAGAAGACGAAAACCTTGTTTGGACAGACGATGAGAACGTGGAGGATGTGGAAGACATGGATGAGTTTGAATACATTGATGACGATGAGAAATAAAAGCGTATGAAACTACTTGAATATGACATAGCCCCCGAAGTGCGTGCTTTTTCCACCACGCGTGAAGGTGGATTCAGTGAAGGCAACTACGGTTCGTTCAATGCAAATTCCTATTGCGGCGACAACATCGAAGCTGTCAGGAAGAATCGTCAACTGTTAGCTGATGAACTTGGTATTAGCAAGGAAAACCTCATTTTCACACATCAGATTCATTCCACCTCCATTCGTCTTGTCAACGACAATTTCCTCAAGATGAACAATGCAGAGCGTTCCAACATGCTGGAAGGTGTGGATGCACTGATTACCGACAAGCCTGGAGTTTGCCTTTGCATCAGCACAGCTGACTGCGTTCCTATCATCCTCTACGACACCAAGTTGCATGTGGCAGCCTGTGTTCATGCCGGTTGGCGTGGCACCTTGCAGCGCATTGCAGAAACAGCCGTGGAATTGATGGCAAAGAACTATGCTTGCCAACCTGAAAACCTGAAAGCAGTAATTGGTCCCAGCATTTCGCTCGACAGTTTTGAGGTGGGTGACGAAGTGTTCGGCTTTTTCCAAGAGGCAGGGTTCGATATCGACAAGATTGCACGTCATTATCTCGCTTCCGAAGAACAACTGCGCTGGCACATCGACCTTTGGGAATGCAATCGCCTTCAGCTCATCAGTGAAGGAGTGCGTGAAGAAAACATCCACATATCAGGTATATGCACTTTCAAGAATTCCGACCAATTCTTCTCAGCACGTAAGTTGGGAATTAAGTCGGGACGAATCATTACGGGCGTAATGCTCAAATAAAATCATCATATTCCATTATGAAAGCAAAACAAATCCTCCTTACAATCCTCGTTTTAGCAACAGCATTTTTCATTTCGTGCAGCAGTGATGAAAAGCATGGACGTGCTCCTATGTTTGCAGGCATCGAATTGGTTCCCAACACTGTCCATCCAGGTGACTCACTCACAGTGAATATCTCGTATGCTGACCGAGGTGAATACTTTATAAAGGCTCCTTTCTCAGTAACTGTATCACGCAATGCTTTAACAGTAGGCATCTTCTCCGAAAAATTCAATAGTGGTACCATTCCCGATTTCATCAAGGTAGGAATACCAGACTCTCTGCAAGTTGGTACTTACACCCTGAGGCTGAAATGTGGGAGCGTCAGTTTGACTGCTGATGCTGAAAACGGCACCATTTACGCCATGGGTAATGAAGTAACCAAAATGCTTCAAATAAAATAACGTATAAATGAAAAGCCCCCTCCAGCTCCCCGGAGGGGGAGAGAAAACCCATCCGGATGGTATTTTTCACTTTTCACTCTTAATTTTTAATTTTCTAGAATCCTTTTAAATCCTTTAAATCCTTGATTAACTGTAAATCTATGCTAACTAAACACCTATCATTCCTTTTGGCATCATTTGCCATCAGTTGCGTAACAGCATTTGCAAGCATACCCAACAGAACGGATTCCGTTTATCTATTCACCTATCACAATGGTCCTGCCACCGATGGCATCAAAGTGGCATATAGCTTCGATCAAAAGCATTGGATTCCTATTTCCAATTATAGTTTTGTGAAAAGCGACTATGGCAATTGGGGCGCAAACAAGAAGATGTACTCCCCTTCCCTCGTCTTCGAGCAAGGGCGTTGGTATGCCATTTGGGCTGTTAATCCCGATGTAAACCAATTTGCAACTACTTGTAGTTCTGATTTTTGGACATGGAAGCCACAGGATTATCCATACATGAAGGAAGGCGAGAATGTGCAGAATCCCATTCTCAGCAAACAAGCTGGCGAATTTGTCGTTTCATACTCCACAAACAAGAATCAATACTACGAAACTCGAAGCAAGGATTTCAAGCATTGGAGTGCCCCTACTTCCATTAGTGCTACAGCATATTCTCAGAAGCAGAAGGCTGTAAAACAATATATCAACGGTACAGAAGTGGTTGGCGAGCTTCATCGTGTTCCTTCAAAATTAGTTAAGAAACTGGAAATGAGAGTGAACGATGCCACTCTGCGCAATCAAGCTTATGACGAGAGCACTCGTGACGATGCACGACGTTTCGAACAAGTGAAAGCTCTCAAGGCAATGCTCAACGTTGATTTGAACAATACCAAATCCATTTCCACTAATCTTATCGGCATCTTCTTTGAGGACATCAACTACAGTGCGGATGGTGGACTCTATGCCGAATTGATTCAGAACCGCGATTTTGAGTATTCTTCGCTCGACCGTGGAGAATGGAATGCGAAGAGCTTTTGGGAATTGAAAGGAAATGGCAGTCAGTTCGACATCGCAACCGAACAGCCTATTCATCCTAATAACTCCCACTATGCCGTGCTGAGTACATCGCAGCCAGGTGCTGCACTTCAGAACAATGGGTTCGATGGCATCGTACTCAAGAAAGGCAACAAGTATGATTTGTCCCTTTTCCTGAAGAGTCTGAGTGGAACGACACAAAAACTCCGCATACAATTGTTGGATGGAGAAAAAGTGCTGGCACAAACCACGCTTTCTGCCACCAGTTCGTGGAAACAGCAGTCTGCCACCCTCAAGGCAACTGCCGATGCAGAAAAGGCAACCCTCTCTATACAGCCTTTTGCTTCAGGAAAATTAGCGATCGACTTCGTTAGCCTTTTCCCACAAAAGACTTTCAAGGGAAGGAAAAACGGATTGCGTCCCGACTTGGCACAAACGCTGGCCGACCTCCATCCGCGTTTTGTTCGTTTCCCTGGAGGATGCGTCAGCCATGGCAACGGACTCGACAACATGTATCGTTGGAATACCACCATCGGTCCACTTTGGGAGCGCAAGGGACAAAGCAACTTATGGGGCTATCATCAGTCGCTGGGTATCGGGTTCTACGAGTATTTCCAATTCTGTGAGGATATTGGAGCCGAGCCTCTCCCTGTGTTGCCGGCAGGCGTGCCATGTCAGAATTCCTCACGAGGTGGATTCGGACAGCAAGGCGGTTTGCCATGGGAGCAGATGGACGACTATGCACAGGAGCTTCTCCACCTCATTGAGTGGGCTAATGCAGACCCAAAGACATCGCCTTGGGCAAAGAAACGTGCTGAAGCAGGACACCCTAAGCCTTTCAATCTCAAGATGATTGGCATTGGCAACGAGGACCTCATCAGTGATGTGTTTGAAGAACGATTCGTATATCTGAACAAGATTGTCAAGGAGAAATACCCAGACATACAAGTCGTTGGAACTGTAGGACCTTTCTTCGAAGGCTCCGACTACGAAACAGGATGGCAATTAGCTCGACGCGAGCATATCGACATTGTGGATGAGCACTACTATGTGAATCCAGGGTGGTACATCCATTCGCAGGACTACTACGACAAATACGACCGAAACGGCACAAAAGTATATTTGGGTGAATGGGCTTCGCGAGGCAATCGCCTTGAAAACGCACTTGCCGAGGCACTTCACATCACAAACCTTGAGCGCAATGCCGACGTGGTAGTAATGTCGAGCTATGCCCCACTCCTTGCCAAGCAAGGGCACACGCAGTGGAATCCCGACCTCATCTATTTCAATAACACTTCTGTGATGCCAACCGTCAACTATCAAGTGCAGAAACTCTGTGGCAACAACTCAGGTTCGCTCTATGTTGGCTCCCAATTACGGGTAGAAGCCGTTACCACCCAACGCAATCAGGAAATAACGGGTTACAATGAAGCAGCTGCCAAGAGAATCAGCACTTCGGTGGTGAAAGACGAAACGACAGGTGACATCATACTGAAGCTCGTTAACATCACTCCACTATCTGCAGATATGCAAATCCATTTCGACGATTTGAATGCTTATCTCTCAGAGGCACATCTTTCACAATTAGCTGGCAATCCTTCTGATAAGGACCTTGTACCAACAGAAAGTACCATTGCCGTTTCATCCGACTTCCACTACCAGATGCCAGCCTACTCATTCACGGTCATTCGCATTCAACGAAAAAAATAATAGTTTTTTACATAACACGAAAACGATAACGAAAACTGGCCATTACGATGGAAGTATTCGTTATCGTTTTTGTTTTCGTAAGGCCAATTCTTTTTCATTTGCGTCTTTTTTGACTTTTTATTATCAAAAATCACTATTTTAGGGTATTGACACGAGCGAAAAAACAACGTAACTTTGCATCGTGAAAATCGAAGGTATGTGCACATGGTGTTACAGCTTTCAACAAGAAATGAGCAGAACAAGATATTTACACCAGTAAGATCTTTACTCATCAATAAATACATGGACAAGTCGAGAGACACACTCCCTTTTTTAGAATTACGTAACCATAAATTTGTTATGACTGCTGCTGGCTCCAACGAGTTGGCAGTTGTCATTTTTATAGCTAAAGGTCTTTGGGGACGAACTCGAGTAAATTCCCAATTGCGATGAAGTAAATCCCCATAGTTACGAAAGTACGTCCCCATAGTTGCAAGAGTACATCCCCAATGGCGCAGGAGTGAATCCCCATCGGCGTTTGAGTGAAAACAAAAAGAAAAGCCACCAGTTTCACTCTATTAGAAAGAGATTCTCTGGCGGCATACTTTGCCCTTTTCTCAAAGGGCTGGGTAGTTAATTGATTTAATGTGTTTAGTTTAGTAAATGAATCCTTTGGTCAATCATGCAATGTGTTTGTTTAATAGATTTTTAGAGCTACTATTTTCCAATCAATTTGCCATTGATGACATAGAGTCCTGATGGAAGGGATTGGAAGTCGATAGGATTATTGTATGTACCAAGACGAATACCTTGTAGATTGTATATGGTATTGTCTTTGTAGTTTGATTCTTTAGTGATGCTTGGAATGGCATCGTAGATGGGTGTGTAGGCAGCAGTGTGCTCCATCTTGATGTCGGTGATGCCCATGAGTTGCAGCATCTTCTCGGCATAGCGTGTTCCAATGATTCGATAGCCTTCAGCGAGGAAGTGCAGATGGTCGGTGTTGCCTTTGCAGTTCTCGGAGGAGATGACGTGTGCTGTTGGGATAGTCTTCTGGATGTTGTTGATGATGGAGTTGTGTCCCCAACATGCACCCCCCTGTTGTCTGTCGAGCAACTGTCCCACCAATAGCGGTATGTCCTCGGCATTGAGATTGAGGACGTCGAGCAGGTCGTTGTAAAGTGTCTTCACTTTGTTAGGCCATTGCTGGTCGCCATTGTTGCTGCAACCTTGGTGGAGGAGCATTCCTTTGATGACTCCTGAGCGTGCTGCTATGCGGGCACATGCGACGAGTTTCTTGTATGGCTGGTTGCCGTATTCTTGCATGTAGTTCTTGAACCAGTCGGCTTCGTTTGCGAGTGTTGCTGGGTCGAAGTCTTTCATGAGGTGCTCTATTCTGCATCCCCCTATTGCTACGTTGATGATGCCAACAGTAATGGAATCGGGGAGGTTTGCGACCATGGTTCGTCCGAAGTAGTCGCAGGGTGTGAGTCCTGTGTAGGAGCGACAGAGGGGTGGATATGCTGTGTACCAGCGATAGGTTTGCCGAATGTCGTCGGAGTTTTTGTATGGTACGGCTGGCATCATCTTGAATCGTGGGTCCACTCCTGTGCGGTCTTGTGCCTCGATGGCTGCGTTGCCTTCCATGTTCGACTGCCCGAAGCAGAGGTAGATGTAGAAGTTGGGATCTTGCGCATGAAGTGCAAGCGCGATGATACACGCCGCCATGGTAGTGCAAAGACGATGCAACAAATGATTCATACCTTATAAGAAATATTATCTGTAGTAATGTGATATTTTTATTTTGGTGTTGAGGAAATCTATCTGATTTTCCTTTTTCGCTGCAAATGTAGATAATCATTTCTGAATGGAATAACAGATTTGTAACATAAAGTTTATGGTTTGTAAAAACGGCCGCAATTATAAAGAATAAGTTTCAAAAATGATAGTTTTTGTAACATTTGCCATTGTCGGATGGGAAGAAAGCAATTATCTTTGCAATAGGAAAAAACAAAGCCAGGCAGAACCCCAAAAGCCTCCACACGACCAAGCCTCACCCCCAGCCCCTCTCCGAAGGGCGAGGGGAGTAGAATGAAGAAGGAAAGTGAGAAGTGAAGAGTGAAAAGTGAAAAATTATCAATCCTTACAAATCCTAAAAATCCTTGACTCCTAAGAATTCCTAACTCCTAAGAATCCCTGATGATATTAATAAATCCTTATAAATCCTTTTAATCCCTGATGAAAAAGATTGCTTTGACATTGACAGTGCTGATGATGGGGTGCACGATGATGGCACAGAACCCTATTATCAGAGACCAGTTTTCGGCTGACCCTACGGCTCGCGTGTTTAACGGAAGGGTGTATGTGTATCCTTCGCACGATATTCTTCCTCCTGAGGACTACGACAGGAAGGATTGGTTTTGCATGGCGGACTATCATGTGTTCTCTTCGGACAACTTGACGGACTGGACTGACCACGGCATGATTGTGACTCAGAACAAGGTGCCTTGGGTGAGACCTAATTCGTATTCGATGTGGGCTCCTGATTGTGTGTATAGAAATGGCAAGTATTATTTCTACTTCCCTTCGGCTCCAAAGGCTGGTGGCGGATTCGCTGTGGGTGTTGCTATTGCTGACAAGCCTGAGGGTCCGTTCGTTCCTGAGCCTGAACCTATCAAGGGCATCAATGGCATCGACCCATGTGTGCTCCAGGCTTCTGATGGCAATGCGTATATCTTCTGGGGCAACGGACGTTGTGCGAAGCTGAAGGAGAACATGAAGGAACTCGCTGACGACAATCCGAGGGAGACAGTGAGATGGGGCAACCGCGAGATGGAAATGGTGGGTGTGAGCTGTTTGCAGGGACTGCCTAACCGTCAGGCTGAGGGTCCTTTCGCTTTTGAGTATAATGGCAATTATTATCTGACTTACCCTTACGTGAGGGAAAAGACGGAGGTGCTTGGCTATGCGATGAGCAAGAATCCGATGGGTCCTTACGAGTACAAGGGTCTGATTATGGAGGAGCAACCTAATGGCTGTTGGACGAACCACCATAGTATCATCAACTTCAAGGGGCAATGGTATCTCTTCTATCATCATAACTACTACTCGCCTAATGACGACAAACGCCGTTCTGCTTGCATCGAGAAGCTGTTCTTCAATGAGGATGGCACCATTCAGCTGGTGAAGCAGACGTTGAGAGGCGTGGGTGTGAGCAATGCTTTCAAGGAGATTCAGATTGACAGGTATTCTGCTATTTCAGACCAAGGTGCGGGAATTGAATATCTCGACACGCTGAACAGGTTTGAGGGTTGGAAGACTGTGATGAACGGAAAGAATGCTTTCGTGCAATATAATCAGGTGGATTTTGCAAACGGTGCACGAGAGGTGGTGTGCAGAGCAAAGTCGAAGGGAGGTGCCAATGTGAGCATCTTCGCCGATGGTGCTAAGATTGCCAGCGTGAAGGTGAAGGCTGGAGCGGCTTTCGGTGACTTCTCGGGCAAGGTGAAGAATGCTGCTGGCGTGAAGGACTTGAAGGTGGTGCTCGACAAAGGTGACGTGGAAATAGATTATGTGAAGTTTAAGAAATAAATTAGTACGATACAATTATGAAAAGAAACATGCTGAAAATGAGCGCTGTGCTTCTCTTGGGATTGTCTGCTACGACGATGCAAGCACAGGATCCAATCATTCAAACGAAATTTACAGCAGACCCTGCACCAATGGTGTATAACGACACGGTGTTCCTCTATACGACGCATGACGAGGATGATGCCAATGGTTTCAAGATGAAGGACTGGTTGCTCTATACTTCCACGGATATGGTGAACTGGAAGGACTGTGGTGCGGTGGCTTCACTGAAGGATTTCAAGTGGTATGATGGCGACAACGGTGCTTGGGCTGAGCAGGTGATAGAGAGGAACGGAAAGTTCTACATGTACTGCCCTATTCATGGACATGGCATCGGTGTGCTGGTGGCTGATTCTCCTTACGGACCATTTGTTGACCCTATCGGAAAGCCGCTGGTTTGGCAAAGGGAGCACTGGGACGACATCGACCCTACGGTGTGGATTGATGATGACGGACAGGCTTATATGTATTGGGGAAATCCGAATACCTATTACGTGAAACTGAACGAGGACATGATTTCGTGTTCGGGAAAGATTGTGAAGCTCGACTACAAGATTAAGGACTATCAGGAGGGACCTTGGTTCTACAAGCGCAATGGACACTACTACCTGGCATTTGCTTCGACTTGCTGCCCTGAGGGTATTGGCTATGCCATGAGCAAGAGTCCTACGGGTCCTTGGGAATACAAGGGACACATCATGGACCACACGGACAGGACACGAGGCAACCACCCTGGCATCATTGACTACAAGGGAAAGAGCTGGGTGTTTGGTCTGAACTACGACATCCTGCGAATCTCTACGCCAAAACATCATGAGAGACGCTCCGTGAGTGTGGCTCCTATGCACTACAATGCCGACGGTACGATTCAGGAGGTGCCTTACTTCAAGGACACGAAACTGGAACCAGTAGATACGTTCAATCCTTTCCAAAGGGTGGAGGCAGAGACGATGGCTTGGGGCTATGGACTCAAGACTTTTGAGGAGCACAAGAACGGCAAGATTTTCATCGCTCTGAGGGACATTGACGATGGCGAGACCCTGCTGCTGAGGAATGTGGACTTGGGTGCTGGTGCGAAGAAGTTTACTGCAAGAACAGCTTCACTAAACAAAGGTGGCGTGATTGAGATTCACCTGAATGACAAGAACGGACCTTGCATCGGCAAACTGAAGGTGCCTCAGACGGGAAGCTTGGAGAACTACGTGGAAACGAGTTGCAAGCTGAAGAAAACTGTGGGCGTGCATCCAATCACTTTCGTCTTCAAGGGAAAGAATGTGAAGGAGGATATGTTCAGGTTCGACGCTTGGGAAATGAAATAGAACTCTATTACTTCATTATATACAGAAACAGCTTCTCACAGTTTGGTTATGAGGAGCTGTTTTTTTCATGCTTCAACGTGTAGAGACGTGTTGAGATGCTAAAACGATTGTTACTTGTCGTCGATGATTCTGAGTGTCAGGATGGTTTCTAATCGAGAGCGCAAACGAGGCATGCAATCACGACGAATGCTGAGTGTCATGGTACAGAGTTCGTTTTCGTACCCTTGAGAAAGGATGGATGGGGTTACTTCTTTCACAATGCGCATCACACGGTTGGTGTCAGGATATGGAAAAGAGATGTGGATGCTGTCGTCGATGGTTTTCTCAATGATTTCAGCTGCGTTGATGGCTTCGGCTGCTGCCAAACGATAAGCAACGATGAGTCCACTGGTACCCAATTTGATGCCTCCGAAGTAGCGGACCACGATGATGAGAATGTTGGTGAGGTTGTTGGAGTTAATTTGTCCAAGAATGGGTTTGCCAGCTGTGCCTGAAGGCTCTCCATTGTCGTTGGCACGAAATTCAGTGCGTTCTGCTCCCAACATATAGGCATAGCACACATGGCGTGCATCGTAGTATTTCTTCTGATATTCCCCTACCCGCTCCTTCACTTCCTCTACGGATGAAACAGGAAAAGCGAAGGCAAGAAATTTGCTTCGCTTCTCGGTGTAGATTCCTTCGGAGGGTGCTTTTATGGTTTGATAGGTGTCCATCTTTCGAAGTGAAAAGTGAAAAGTGAAGAGTGAAAAACAACGGTCACCCTTCATTTCAACTTCGCTATGAGAGCTTATGGATAACGAGTCCAGAACGGAGCTTTGGCTCAAACCATGTAGCCTTAGGAGGCATGATTTTGCCTGAATCCGCAATGTCCATGATTTGCTGCATGGTGACAGGATAGAGGGCGAGTGCCATCTTCATTTCTCCTGAATCCACACGACGTTTCAGTTCTCCCAAACCACGAAGTCCACCCACAAAGTCAATACGCTTGTCACGACGCAAGTCAGTGATATTCAGCAGTTCATCAAGAATGAGACGGGAAGAAATGCTCACATCGAGCACACCAATTGGGTCTGTGTCGTCGTATGTGCCAGGCTTTGCCTTAAGGGAATACCACTCTCCTTCGAGATAGAGCGAAAACTCATGAAGCTGCTGAGGGCGATAGTTCTCTGTGCCTTTCTTCTCCACCGTGAAATTCTTCTCAAGCGCCTTGAGGAACTCAGCAGGAGTCATGCCATTGAGGTCACGCACCACTCGGTTATAATCGAGAATAGTGAGCTGGCTTGCAGGGAAACAAACTGCCATGAAGTAGTTGTATTCCTCATCGCCACGATGGTTAGGATTCTGCTTCGCCTTCTCAGCACCTACCAAGGCTGCGGCAGCCGAACGATGATGTCCATCGGCAATGTAGAGGCTTGGCATCTTGGCAAATTCAGCAGTGATGGTACGGATGTCTTCTTCATCAGAAACAATCCAAAGCTTGTGCCCAAAACCATCAATAGGAGCAATGAAATCATACTCGGGAGTAGTTGAAGCATAACGTGAGATAATCTTTGCAAGTACTTCATTATCAGGGTATGCAAAGAACACAGGCTCTATGTTCGCATTGTTCACACGGACATGCTTCATGCGGTCTTCCTCCTTGTCAGCACGCGTGAGCTCATGCTTCTTGATGACACCATTGAGATAGTCCTCAACGTAGGCACCCACCACAAGACCATACTGAGTCTTGCCATTCATGGTTTGCGCATAGATGTAGTACTGCTCCTTCTCATCCTGAACAAGCCAGCCGTTATCTTGGAATTTTTGGAAAGTCTGAGCGGCACATTCATACACGCGTGGGTCATACTCGCTAGTGCCTTCAGGAAAATTGATTTCAGGTTTGATGATGTGGTAGAGCGACATTTCGTTATCGCCTGCTTCTGCACGTGCTTCTCCTGAATCCAGCACATCGTAAGGGCGTGACTCTACCTTTTCCACTAAATCCTTGGGAGGACGAATGCCCTTGAAGGGTTTGACTATTGCCATGAATATGAGTTAGATGATATAAAAACCCCTCACACATCCACCCTGTTGAGAAAGATGTGCAAGGGATTAGTTGTTTGATAATCAATTACTTGTTTACTTGGAACTTAGTGATGCCATCCTTGAGGAAACCAACAATCTGCTTGGCAGCTGCAATACCTGCATTGATGTTAGCTTCGGCAGTCTGAGCACCCATCTTCTTAGGAGTTGAGAAGTAACGACCTTCGAACTGCGCAAATTCAGCATCTGCATCAGGCTTGATGTCGGTGATGTACTTCAGGTCGGTACGCTCAGCAAGAAGTTCAATGAGTTCTGGTTCGTTGATAACTTCCTTACGAGCCGTATTCACAACGATACCTCCCTTCTTCATCTTACCAACGAGAGCCTTGTTGATGCTCTGCTTGGTCTCAGGAGTTGCTGGGATGTGAAGGCTCACAACGTCGCAAGTCTCAAAGAGTTCTTCCTGATTCTTTGCTGCGTGAACGCCTGCTGCCTCAATCACTTCTGCTGGACAGAAAGCATCGTATGCACTCACTTCCATACCGAATCCCTTTGCCACGCGAGCCACATTGCGACCTACATTACCAAAGGCGAGAATACCCAGCTTCTTGCCCATGAGCTCTGTGCCTGCCTTGCCATTGAAGAAGTTACGAACAGCAAATACAAGCAGACCAAACACGAGTTCAGCAACTGCATTGGAGTTCTGACCTGGGGTGTTCATCACCACCACGTTGTGAGCAATGGCAGCTTCGAGGTCAACATTGTCGTAACCAGCACCCGCACGCACCACAATCTTGAGCAGCTTGGCTGCATCGAGCACTTCAGCATCGATTTTGTCGGAACGAATGATAATGGCGTCAGCATCTGCAACAGCATCGAGCAACTGCTGCTTTTCAGTATATTTCTCAAGGAGAGCAAGTTCATAACCTGCCGCATCGATTTCCTTCTTTATTCCTTCTACAGCTACAGGTGCAAAAGGCTTCTCAGTTGCAATAAGAACTTTCATAAAATGATTGACAAAATTAATGATTCTTTTCAAATTCCTGCATGGTAGCCACGAGAGCCTTCACGCCTTCGAGAGACATGGCGTTGTAGCAACTTGCGCGGAAACCACCCACAGAGCGATGTCCCTTCACACCCACCATGCCCTTGGCAGTGGCGAATGCCATGAAGTCGGCTTCGAGTTCCTTGTATTCATCGTTGAGAACGAAGCAGATGTTCATCACTGAACGGTCCTCCTCGTTTGCAGTGCCACGGAAAATCTTGTTGCGGTCAATCTCATCGTAGAGCACCTTTGCACGCTCATTGGCACGGCGATCCATTTCCTTCACACCACCCTGAGCCTTAATCCATCTCAGGTTCTGGAGTGCACAATAAACAGGAACCACTGGAGGCGTGTTGAACATAGAACCCTTCTCGATATGAGTGCGATAATCAAGCATTGTAGGAATCTGACGAGATACCTTGCCGAGTGCATCTTCCTTCACAAGAATGAAAGTGACACCAGCCATAGAGAGGTTCTTCTGAGCACCACCATAAATACAGTTGTACTTGCTCACGTCGATTGGACGGGAGAAAATATCCGAACTCATGTCGGCAATCATTGGTACAGGACTGTCGAGCTCCTTACGGATTTCAGTACCGTAGATGGTGTTGTTGGTTGTGATGTGGAAATAGTCTGCATCAGCAGGAATCGTGAAATCCTTTGGAATGTAAGTATAAGTGGACTCAGCAGATGAAGCAACTTCAACCACTTCACCGAAGAGTTTTGCTTCCTTGATAGCTTTCTTTGCCCAAACACCTGTGTTGAGATAAGCTGCCTTCTTCTCGAGGAAGTTGAAAGGCACTTGGCAGAACTGGAGACTTGCACCGCCACCAAGGAAAATCACTTCGTAGCCCTGAGGAACGTCGAGCAGTTCCTTGAAGAGAGCCATTGCTTCGTCCATCACTGGCTGGAAGTCCTTTGCGCGGTGGCTGATTTCCATGAGGGAAAGACCAGAACCATTAAAATCCAAACATGCATTTGCTGTAGCCTCAATCACCTCGCGAGGAAGGATTGATGGGCCGGCATTGAAATTGTACTTTTTCATTGTTTATTTATATTGTTTAAACGAATTAACACGCAGTAGATATACCTCAAAACGGGTTGAGGAATCAGAAAAAACTGCTGTAATGGAAGCTTTTTACCTTATTCTTTCTAAAAACACTGCAAATTTACACATTTTTTATGTGTAGAGCAACATTCTTGAAGCAAATTTAAAGAAAACGATGAATAAAAGTAATGAAATCGCAGATTTTGCGTCAAATTGCAGAGTTATGAAGTATATCGAGCAGGTTGTGGTCAATCTGTCTGTTCTCACGCACGGCACGAGAGAAAGGCACATAGACAATCTCATCGTTGTCGATACCAATCATCACGTTGCGGAGCCCTTTCATCAGTGCTACAATGCTCGCAGCACCCATTCGGCTGGCAATGATGCGGTCGTGAGCCGTAGGATGTCCTCCACGTTGCAAGTGTCCAAGGATGGAAATGCGGACATCGATATTTGGATGAGCCTTCTTCACTTCATCGGCATAGTACAAGGCTCCACCTGAATCCTCGCTGGCAGCAACCAACACGATACTGCTCCCCTTGGTCTTGCGGAAACCCGATTCAATGAGAGTGGCTAATTTGTTCACATCAGTAGGAACCGAAGGAATGATAGCATCCTCACAACCCGATGCAATGGCACCATTCAACGCCAAGAAACCAGCATCGTCGCCCATCACTTCAACGAAGAAAAGGCGCTCGTGGCTAGTGGCAGTGTCACGAATCTTGTCCACGCACTGCATGATGGTGTTGAGAGCTGTGTCATAGCCAATCGTAGTGTCAGTACCACAAAGGTTATTGTCGATAGTGGCAGGAATGGCGATGCAAGGAATGTCGTATTCCTGAGCGAAGATGCGAGCTCCGTGAATCGTGCCATCACCACCGATGACAATCACTGCATCAATTTCTTCTTTCTGAATGTTCTCGAAAGCCTTCTTTCTACCTTCCTCGGAACGGAAGTCCTTACTTGGCGACGACTTGAGGATGGTGCCACCCTGCTGAATGATATTGCTGACGTTTTGTGTTTTGAATTCAACGATTTCTCCGTCAATCAAGCCTTTGTAGCCGCGATAGACAGCCTTCACACGAAGTCCGTTGTAGATTGCAGAACGAGTGACGGCACGAATTGCACTATTCATGCCTGGTGCATCATTTCCTGATGTCACAATTGCAATTGTTTTTACTTCAGCCATGGTTCTATGTTGATTATTTTAAGTGATTGTTTTTCTGAAAGATACAAGATGAATCCCATGCCAAGACGAAACCCACACGGGAATGAAAATCATGCCGAAACGTAGCACCTTAGTTCCTCATTCGAAGTCGCCAAGTGCCATCAATGCAAACCATTTTCTGAGAGCAATCGCAAGAATCTCCATTGGCAAAATACTGCGTGTAGAAGACGGTAGCAACCGTGTCATTCCACATCTTAGCACCCGTCACCTTGTAGCCATTCACAGCACCCAACTTGCGCTCAGTGAGCTTGTTACGCTGGATGATGGCTTCGGAGAAATAAAGATAATGGACGGAATCGAGTTCTTCGCCAAAATCCAATTTGCTCATATACTGCTCCATTTTGCCCTGCGCCAAGAGGTCGAGTGCATTTTGCAATTCTTTCTTCGGAATGGCAGCAGGACCATCGTCACTATTACAAGAAGTAATGCCAAAGGTAAGCAAAATCAGCAATATATAGAAAATATTTTTCATCTTTTTTCAAAAAACAATTTGAGAAGGAGCCTTTTCACTTCAAATCTCAGTTTCTGCAACATCCGATTGGGGATTCACTGAAATTTTATTGGGGATAAACTGAAGTACGTCCCCAATGGCGAGGAAGTACGTCCCCAATAGCGAAAGAGTCAGTCCCCAATGACGAGAAAGTACGTCCCCAATGACGAGAGAGTAAATCCCCTATCGCATTTGAGTCCGTCCATCATTGCATAAAACGATGAAGAAAAAGGACAACTATTTCTGACGAATATACACGTTGATAGGTGTGCCCGTCAGCTTCCAATGTTCACGAATCTGGTTCTCAAGGAAACGCTTGTAAGGGTCACGCACATACTGAGGCAGGTTGGCATAGAACACAAACGAAGGAACGTAGGTGTTCGGAATCTGCATGCAATACTTGATTTTGATGTACTTGCCCTTGATAGAAGGTGGAGGAGTTGCCTCAATGATAGGAAGCATCGTCTCGTTGAGCTTTGCCGTACTAATTTTTGTAGTGCGGTTCTCATACACTTTCTGCGATTCCTCCAGCACACGGAAGATGCGCTGCTTGGTGAGAGCAGAAGCGAAGATGATGGTAAAATCCGTGAAAGGAGCAAAGCGGTTGCGAATTGCCTTCTCGAAGAACTTGATTGCCTCGTTACTCTTGTCTTCCACCAAATCCCACTTGTTCACAACTACCACCAATCCCTTCTGATTCTTCTGAATGATTTGGAAGATGTTGATGTCCTGCCCTTCTATTCCACGTGTGGCATCAACCATCAGCACGCACACATCCGAATTCTCGATGACACGGATGGAGCGCATCACGGAATAGTATTCGAGGTCTTCACTCACCTTGTTCTTCTTGCGAATACCCGCAGTGTCAACAAGATAGAAATTGAAGCCAAACTTCTCGTATTTCGTATAGATGGAGTCGCGGGTGGTGCCAGCAATGTCTGTCACAACGTTTCTATTATCGCCCAAGAAAGCATTGATGAGTGAGGATTTGCCAGCATTTGGACGACCTACCACGGCAATGCGAGGAATGTCCTCTTCAATCACTTCATCCATGGTCTTGGTGAAGGTCTTCACGATGTCGTCGAGCAAGTCGCCTGTACCACTACCCGTGAGAGCCGAAATGCAATAAGGGTCACCCAATCCGAGTTTATAGAACTCAGGTGCCTCATAGCGCAACTCATTGGAATCCACTTTGTTGCATACCACAAGCGTTGGTATTTTGGAACGACGCAGAATCTCTGCCACCTCCATGTCGAGGTCTGTGACTCCAGTCTTTATATCTACGAGGAAAAGAATCACGTCGCACTCCTCAATGGCAATGAGGACTTGCTTGCGGATTTCCTCCTCGAATATGTCGTCGGAATTGACAACCCAACCACCGGTATCGACCACGGAGAACTCCTTGTTTCCCCATTCACACTTGCCATACTGACGGTCTCGGGTTGTGCCTGCCTCATCACTCACAATGGCGTGACGAGTCTTTGTCAATCGGTTGAAAAGCGTAGATTTACCCACGTTTGGGCGACCTACAATTGCTACTAAATTTCCCATAGTCTATTCAAATTGGATTACGGGGTGAATAAAAAATGTTATTCTGGATGGTATCCAAAGAGGTTGAGTTCCTTGTCGGAATTGCGCCAGTCCTTGTCAACCTTCACGAAGGTCTCGAGATAGATGGACTTTCCAAAGAACTTCTCGAGGGACTTGCGAGCCTCGGTTGCCACCTTCTTGAGTGCCTTGCCTTGGTGCCCGATGATGATGCCTTTCTGAGAATCACGCTCCACGTAAATCACGGCATTGATATGGATGTGGTGCTCGTCTTCCTTGAAACTCTCCACACCCACTTCTACTGAATAAGGAATCTCCTTGTCGTAATAGAGCAGAATCTTCTCGCGGATGATTTCGCTGACGAAAAAGCGTGCTGGCTTATCGGTCAATTGGTCCTTATCGAAGTAAGGAGGACTCTCAGGGAGCAGCTCACGAATGCGCTTCATGATAGGCTCCACATTGAACTTGGCAAGAGCGGAAACTGGGATGATTTCTGCTTTTGGAAGTATCTCATGCCACTGTTCAACAAGCTCTATGAGTTTCTTCTCATCAATGAGGTCTATCTTGTTAATCAGCACAAGCACAGGGACTTCCATAGTGGCAACCTTCTTGAGGAAATCTGAATTTTTGTCGATTTTCTCAACAGGGTCGGTGACATAAAGCAGGACATCGGCATCTACTAGTGCACTCTCCGAAAATGCCAGCATGGATTCCTGAAGCTTATAGTTTGGCTTCAGCACTCCTGGTGTATCGGAAAAGACGATTTGGGCTTCATCGTCGTTGATGATTCCCATGATGCGATGACGTGTGGTTTGTGCCTTGAAAGTGGCAATGCTGATGCGCTCTCCCACGAAGAGATTCATCAGTGTGGACTTTCCCACGTTGGGATTACCCACGATATTTACAAAACCTGACTTGTGCAATTGATTGAAAATTGTTAGATGGTGTGTCGTTGGATAGAACTCACCTGAGAATGAAGTATTTCTGAAAAATGAAAAAACCGCGGATTTCGCAGACTCGCGGATAATGACATCCGTTTAATCCGTGAAATCCGTGGTAAATGTAAATGCAGATTGGAATTTCCTTATTTGCTGTACTTTGAACCGTCGTAAGCCCACTTCATATAGGAAGCACCCCAAGTGAAGCCTGCACCAAAGGCGGTGAAGATGAGGTTGTCGCCTCGCTTCAACTTAGGTTCGTACTCCCAAAGGCAAAGTGGCAGAGTACCACCCGATGTGTTTGCCATGTGGTCGATGTTAATCATCACTTTCTCTGCAGGAACACCAATGCGACGAGCTACGGCTGTTTCGATGCGTACATTTGCTTGATGAGGAATAATCCAGGCAATGTCGTCTTTCGTGAGGTTGTGTCGCTTGGCAATTTCCTCCACAGCATCCGACATGTCAGTCACAGCGTACTTGAACACTGTGCGACCTTCCTGATAAACAAAGTGTTCGCGAGCATCCACAGTTTCGTGACTTGGCATCTTTGCAGAGCCACCAGCTGCCATGTGGAGAGGTTCAAAATGGCTGTCAGTGCGAAGGAAACTTTCTATCAGCCCATAATCCTCTGTCGTTGCCTCCATCATTACACAAGCTGCTCCGTCGCCAAAAATAGGACATGTGGTGCGGTCCATATAGTTGGTCATCGATGACATAAAGTCGCCTCCACAAACGATGATGCGCTTGCGTCTGCCACTTGTAATCATGCTGGCTCCCACCTCCATGGCATAGAGGAAACCTGCGCATGCAGCTTCCATGTCGAATCCAAAAGCGTGCTTGAAACCGAGGTTGCCGATGACAAGCGATGCAGTGGATGGGAAGTGGTAGTCGGGAGTAGTTGTTGCACAAATAACAGCCTCGATGGTATCTGGGTCAACCTGAGTCTTTGCCATCAGTTCTTCCACAGCCTTGGTCATCAAGTAGGATGTGCCAGCGCCTTGACGCTCTTCGTCCCGCAAGATGTGGCGTGTTTTCACACCGATGCGCTCCATGATCCATTCGTCCGTAGTATCCACGATGCGCGACATTTCGTCGTTGTCGAGGATATACTTAGGAACGTATCCACCTACGCCTGTTATTACAGCATTAATTTTTTCCATATCTAAAGATTAGATTGCAGCTTCCTTTTCAATAGCTACCTTACCACGATAGTATCCGCATGCAGGGCATACAGTGTGATATACATAGAATTCACCGCAATTAGGGCAAACTGCCAATGTTGGAGCTACTGCTACGTCGTGTGTTCTTCTCTTACGTCCGCGTGTCTTAGACTGTCTTCTTTTAGGATGTGCCATTTTTCTACACTAATTTTTATTGTTATCAACTAATTTTTTTAACGCTTCCCAACGAGGGTCAACAGGCTTCTGTTCAGAATCATCTGCATCATCATCGTCTGTTATTTCATCGTTGGTCATTTCATTGTCTTTTGCATCCTCTCTGCTACTTCGGGTAGCTTGATGTTTGGAAAGTTCCTCCATCATGGCTTTGTCGCACATCCCAGGTTCGTGGACCAAGCTGATTGGCATGCTGAGCGCAATGAACTCATAAATAGGTTGCAACACATTCAGAAAACCATTTTCATGATTAACTGTAATGATGCTGCCATCATCTGAATCGTCGTCACCAAGTTTTGCCGTTAATTCGTTTGTCGTGTCTATCCGCAATTCTAAGTCCGCCAAACAACGATTGCATTGAGTAGTAACAACTCCTTCAGAATGAATATTAAAACGAAATAAGCCTTGTGAAGTCGAAGTGCATTTTACAATGCTCTTGATGTTACCACGGTCTATAAGTCCGTCAATTTCTGCGAAAACAGCGTCGTTAACATGAAATTCGAATGCTTTTCCCGTGATATTGCTATCAAGCAAGTCTATATTAAAATCGTCTCTTTTTTCCATATCGAATATGCACATTTGCATTTCAACGTGCAAAGATACAAAGAAAAACCAAATTACGAGTTATATTTATGCAAAATTCTTGTATTCGACCAGTGTTTTTGTCTGTTTTTCATTTGAAATGTCTTTTCAAAAGACGCGATTTCATCGAAAAAATGTGCTTTCATCACTTTGGAAGTTCAACCCTAAATGTGGTTCCTTTTCCTATTTCAGATGATTTCACAAAGATGCGCCCCTTGTGATATTCTTCAACAATACGCTTTGCTAAGGAAAGGCCAAGTCCCCACCCTCTTTTTTTTGTTGTAAATCCAGGTTTAAACACGGAGCCAAAATTGGATTTGGCAATGCCTTTTCCCGTGTCTTTGAATTCCAAAGCAATGTGGTTGTCTGTTTCTTCAAAATAAATATCAATGGAGCCATGTCCCGACATGGCATCAACAGCATTCTTACAAAGGTTTTCAGCCACCCATTCAAAGAGTGAAGCCACAAGATTCACAATGACTGGTTCTGAAGGTAAGTGGCTTGTGATTTTCACTTTGTTAGATGTGCGTTTATCCATGTATTCAACCACACGGTTGATTACAGAGCATAAGTCCTCAGGCTTCGGCTCTGGGATAGAACCAATTTTGGAGAAACGTTCTGCAATGCGTTCCAAGCGCTTCACGTCCTTTTCCATTTCAGGCAACAGTTCATCATCTGGATAAGTTTCTTTTAACACCTCCGACCATGCCATCAGGGATGAGATTGGAGTACCTAATTGATGTGCTGTTTCTTTCGAAAGTCCCACCCATACTTTGTTCTGCTCGGCTTTCATCGATGAAAAGAGAGCAAAAATCGCAATCAAGACGAAGATAACAACAACACTTAATTGTATATACGGATAAACGGCTAAACGCTTGAGCATCAATGATTCCCCGTAGCAGATTTCAATATAATCAGTATCTTCTTGTTCTGCTTGAGGCTTAATTACGGTGAAAGAATCTGAGTTTTTCTGAGCTGAATCTATATACTGACTTGATATTTCATCAGTTTCATCAAACGAGATTTCGTCAGAAGGTTGTGCAATGAAAATGCGAATGGAATTGTCCTCATCCTGCATTTTGCTGGCTTTCTCTTTCAGAATCGAGATAGAATCTTCATTTTCCTTGAATGTAATCCCCAAGTTGCGATGCGTTTGCACATTACCATATCGGTCCAAAACAATAACAGGAATCGTGTTATTGCCGTTAATGACTTTGAGTACAAGATTCAAGTCGGTGTTTTCATCAGCAGAGTTGAGCGAGCGCATCGCTTCCGCCCACACCTCCATGCGGTTTTTCTCCTCTACTTGCAAATCATGAGTTAGGTAATTCGATATTAACAATGATGCTATGGCAATGATGATGGCCATAACAATCAAAATAATCTTTATGTTGCGTATTCGTTCAAACATCTAATCCTAACATCTGATATGCACACAATAGAAATAACGAATTCTTTTCGTTTTTATTGTTTTAACAAGTAAGCCGTCGCGAAGAATCACTCCCCACGACGGCTAAAAATCAGTATATAATTTCGCAAATTAACTCAAATTGAGTGTCGTTTTATTTAAATCTGATTTGTTATTTTGAATACTTTTCGTATTGTTTAGCCTTAGCCATATTACCTGAATTATAGTAGCTTGCATAGAGAGGATAACCCCACTGGTCGGACTGGTCTGGAGCTAATTCCTTAGCCTGCTCATAATACTTGATGGCTTTCTTATACCAGCTATCAGCAATGGCTTTCTTATCCTTGTTCATACTTGCAATACGAGTTGCTGTATTACCAGCACCGATGATGCAATCAAGATAGTCCTGCTTGAATTCAACACCTTTCTCGAATGCAGCAAATGCTTCTTCATA
>CADBXS010000001.1:13317-16439 GCA_902798705.1 uncultured Bacteroidales bacterium | reverse complement strand
GTGATTACCCTCAGCATCAACAGTCTTAATAGTGCCGTTATCCATGTTGGCAATTGCTTGGTCACTCAACTCAACAGCCTTTGTGAAGTTTTTGTCAATGATATTGTTCTGAATGAGATTTACAACAAATATCAACTGCTCAGGGAATTTCTTTGTTGCTAATTCGTACATTTCCGTTTCCTTAGCCTTGTCACCCTTCTCCTTATAATAGGTAATGAGGTCCTGACATGCCAAAGCGCCGTTCTGAGAATCAAGAGCCTTATTCAGGTATTCCACCATTTTAGCTTCGTCACCCTTTGCACCCTTAATGGCTGTAGCATAAATATAAGCACCTTCCTTAAAGTAAGGGTCTTTGTTCTTTAAATCAAGACCTTCAAAAAGAGGGTTGTCGAACGACTCATAATAAGCATCAAGCAGTTCAACTGTAGCAGCAGGGTCTTCGTAAACCAAGTTACTTGCTCCAATGAACAAGTTGTTACGAGGATTCTGAGCCAACTGCTGAATCAAGGCATGTTCCTTCTTGTATTCGTCTTCTTTCACAGGAAGTTTTCCCTTTTCGTTAGGAGTTGTCATGACCTTCTCATACTTTTCATAAATCTTCACGATGTCAGCCTGATTCTTGAAGAATGCTTTTTTGTCAACAAACTCATTGTTGTTGGCAGTACGCTGCTGGATCATTGCGTTCATGTCATGAAGAAGAAGACGTGCTTTGTATTTATATGTTTCAGGCATATTTGCTGATTCAGGATCTGTGTCAGCATTTGCGAGAAGTTCACGCATTTCTGCAAGTTTGTCAGCAGGCAAATTGCTAAGGTCCATGTTAATTGGAGAAGAAGCATATTCAATCATGTTCTTCACCTTATTCACATTCTTTTTTTGTGCAAATGCAGAGCCCGTAAGAGCCAAAGCAGCACAAATCAAAATAATTTTTTTCATTGTCTAAAAGATTTATTAGATTATAATTAGTTTTCAATACTACAAATTGATTGCGTTGCAAAGATAAATAATTCTTTTAAAACCTATCAATTTAAGATAAAAAAAATAAAAGTAGGAGTGAAAATTAACACACCCCTACCCTTTTTTAACGCTTGTTATTCATTAGTTGTTTCACTTGATTCCACATTTCCAGCTTCTTCAGAGTTCTCTTCCAAAGCATCTTCCTCTGGTTCCTCATGAACAACTTTGCACACACTGGCAATCACATCATTGCGTCGCTTCAAGTTAATCAGACTCACTCCCTGAGTGTTTCTGCCTTGTACCTTCACCTCACTAACAGCAAGGCGAATGGCAACACCGCTCTTGTTAATAATCATCAAATCATCATCGTCGGTGACTGACTTAATAGCAATGAGATTACCTGTCTTTTCGGTCACATTCAATGTCTTCACACCCTTTCCACCGCGCTTGGTGATGCGATAGTCTGAAAGTACAGAACGTTTACCGAATCCCTTCTCACTGACAACGAGGATGTTTTCAGGCCATTCGTTCACAGTGATTTCTTCTGCGCCTTCCACTTCCTCTACTGGTTCAACAGCATCAGTTTCAGGAACTTCCGTTTCGTTAGATTCCTGTGCATCGAGCGCAGCCCATTGCTCATCAGTGAGTTCTTCGTTGCAATTGAAAACAAGCATACCTACTGCTTCATCATCATCTCCATCGAGACGAATACCTCGAACACCAGTTGCTGTACGTCCCATTACGCGCACACCTTGCTCGTTGAAGCGGATAGCACGACCTCCATGATTTGCAATGATGATGTCATCGTTTCCTGTGGTGAGTTTCACTTCAATCACTTCGTCACCTTCCACAAGGTTGATGGCAATCAAACCATTGGAACGTGGGTGAGCATAATTCTCGAAGCGAGTCTTCTTCACGGTTCCTCTCTTCGTGCAGAACATCAGATTGTGTCGCTTCACGAAATCTGCATCATTGATGTTCTCAATCGTGATGAATGCCGTAGCCTTGTCATCGGAATCGATGTTCAGCAAGTTCTGAACAGCACGTCCCTTGAATGTCTTTGGACCTTCAGGAATTTCATACACTTTCATCCAGAAACAACGTCCCTTCTTGGTGAAGAACATCATCGTGTTGTGAGTCGTTGCAGGATAGATATATTCAATGAAATCCTGGTCGCGAGCTGAACCACCCTTCGAACCAACACCACCACGTCCTTGAGCGCGGAACTCTGTCAACGGTGTGCGCTTGATGTAACCCAAGTGGCTCACGGTCACTACAACTGGCTCGTTTGGATAGAAGTCTTCTGGGTTGAAGTTGTTGCTGGCAGAATAGTCAATCACAGTCTTACGCTCATCGCCCCACTTGTTCTTCACTTCGAGCAATTCGTCCTTCATCACCTTCTTGCAAAGTTCAGGGTCGTCGAGAATCGACTGCAAATAAGCAATGAGTTTCTCGAGTTCATCGTATTCTGCATGGAGCTTGTCCTGTTCCAATCCAGTGAGTTGACGAAGTCGCATTTCCACGATAGCCTTTGCCTGAATGTCGTCGAGATTGAAGCGAGCCTTCAAATTCTCAATGGCTTCCTGAGGACTCTTGGCAGCACGGATAATGTGTACCACCTCATCGATATTGTCGCTTGCAATAATCAAGCCTTCCAAAATGTGGGCACGCTCTTCTGCCTTGCGTTTGTCGAACTTGGTACGACGAATCGTAACATCATGGCGATGATCCACGAAATACTTGATGCACTCCCGCAAAGAAAGCAGCTTTGGACGACCTGAGTTGTTGGCACCAGCACCAATCAGTGCAATACAGTTCACACTGAAACTCGACTGGAGGTCAGTCATCTTGTAGAGCTTGTTCAGCACCACATTAGCATTGGCATCGCGCTTCAGGTCAATCACGATACGCATACCTTCGCGGTCCGACTCATCGTTCACATTCGAGATGCCATCAATTTTCTTATCAGTAACAAGTTCTGCAATCTTCTTGATGAGCTCCGACTTGTTCACATTGTAAGGAATCTCGTGAACAACAATCTTATCGTGAGTTGCTTCAGTTTCGATGTCAGTCTTAGAACGAATGATGATACGTCCACGACCTGTCTCGTATGCTTCCTTCACTCCATCCAAACCGCAGATAATACCACCAGTCGGGAAATCCGG
>CADBXS010000001.1:0-13301 GCA_902798705.1 uncultured Bacteroidales bacterium | reverse complement strand
CTGTGGTGATTTCAGGGTTGTCAATCATGGCAACGCATCCATCAATCACTTCGCCCAGGTTATGCGTAGGGATATTGGTTGCCATACCTACGGCAATACCCGTAGCACCATTCACCAACAGGTTTGGTATGCGAGTAGGCAACACCTTTGGTTCTTTCAGCGAACCATCGAAGTTGTCTTCAAAATCAACTGTCTCTTTGTAGAGGTCATCCATCATTGCCTCACCCAAGCGAGTGAGTCGAGCCTCTGTGTAACGCATGGCAGCTGCACCATCACCATCCACCGAACCGAAGTTTCCTTGTCCATCTACCAAGCAATAACGCATTGCCCAGTCCTGAGCCAAGCGTACCAATGCACCATACACTGAAGAGTCGCCATGTGGGTGATACTGACCGAGAACTTCACCGACGATACGTGCACATTTTTTGTATGGCTTATCGTAAGTGTTGCCCAGTTCCATCATTCCGTAGAGAATACGACGATGAACTGGCTTAAAACCATCTCTGACATCAGGGAGCGCACGTGCCACAATCACCGACATGGAATAGTCGATATACGACTTCTTCATGCTCTCATTGATGTCAACTTTAATAATTCTGTCTTGATCTAACATGAATGTATTTTGTATTAATTAAATTCGAATTTTCGATGTAAAATTACGAAAATTTCTGAAGCAAACAAAAAAATTAAATGTTTTTCACTCAAAAATCGGGGTCTATTGGACGAGAAAAGCCAAATTTGCCACTTTTCAGCGCGTATTTCGCGTTCTGAATTCAAAATCGACGTTTCTCGAAACAAGTCAAAAAATAGAACAAAACGTCTTAGAACGCAAATTTCAGCCTTGCATTTTTTCCACTTTCATCCTAATGCACAACAATCAATAAAACACTCTGGCGAGAAATATTTGTTGGCAATATTTAATAATAAGGTGTTATCTACTTGATTTATTTTTTGATTTGACTCAACAAAATTATGTAATTTTTCACCACGGAAAGAAAGTCCCATCAGCAATGATGGCAAATTGAATGTGAGTTCACAGCGACGCAATACATTTCCAACAATATAGTTTTTCACCAGCATCAATTCATCATCTGGAACAGGTTCTGAGCAGAGTTTTTGCAATTCCACATAAATCTCATCGATAACTTGTTGCACACAAGCATTGGGCGTTTCAGTCTGAATCACAAAGACAGTCTGAAAAGGAATGCTGAGAATGGAGCCACTAATATCGTAAGTAAATCCTTTTGTTTCGCGAATACTATTCATCAAGCGACTACCAAAATATCCTCCGAGCAACACGGACAACAAACGAATGTAAGGCATGTCGGCATCATCTTGCTTCGGAAGCAAGCAACCAACTTTCACGGCTGCTTGCACCGTTGGTTCAGGCATTTTCACACTGAAATGTCGTTCCTTGAAAGGTGTTGCGGGGATTGGTTTTATTTGGGGAGGCTGGTTGTTTGTACCACCCCAATGCCCTTCTCCAAATAATTGAGAAATCAAATTGATGTCTTCATCTTCAAATCCTCCTGTAATGAAAAGAGAACAATTGTTTGAAGTGATGTTTTCTTTGTAATAATCTTCCAAGTGTTTGGTTGTCAAGCTGTCGTAATCTTCCACTTGTTGATAGCGTCCCATAGGGTGTGATTGTCCTAAGATTTCAGCATAGAATTTATTACGGCAGACTGTAGCAACTTTTTTCTGATTGATAAGAAATGCTGTTTTTGCTTGATTCACAGCGATTTGTAGTTTTGTAGCATCATAGAGCGGTTCATTCAACATGCTACATACAATTTGCAAGACTTCTTTCAGATGTTTTCGCAAACACTGTACAGTGAGATAGGAATATGAAAGATTCGTGGAAGAAGTTATCGTAGCTCCCAAGTAGTCTAATTTTTCAGAAATGGTATCTGCAGAATAGTTTTTTGTACCCTCTTTGAGTTGGGAAAATGCAAAACGAGCTTGTTGAGGATGCGTCTCAAGCCACTGCCCACCCTTAAACATGAAATCAATTCTAATTAATTGAGTTTCGTTCAGATGAAGGAGCTGTACTTCAATATTATTCTTCAAGAAAATTATTTCAGGTTCTCTTGAAATCGTTAATTGGAGCTGATGAGTGGCAGGAATGAGGCTTCTATCCAGCTTTTGCATGAAAATTAAAAACTAAATATTAGGAAGTGATTTTTCAAATGCTTAGAATCGGGAAAGTACATCCCCATTGTTGTAAGAGTACGTCCCCATTGTTGCATGAGTACATCCCCATTGTTACATGAGTACGTCCCCAATAGAAATTTGCTCAGAAGCAAAAAGAAATAAAAGAAACAAAATGATTAGAAAGAATGGGATTTCAAGAATTCTTCTGCCCTTGCAAGATCCTCGGGAGAGTCTATTCCAATGGTCTCGATATCAGAAATGCCTACTTTTATCTTATATCCGTTTTCCAACCAACGTAATTGTTCGAGGGATTCTGCCAATTCAAGACTTGACTGAGGCAAACGAGTGATTTCTTTCAGTACGTTGGTGCGATATGCATAAAGACCGATGTGTTTATAGTAGGTATGTCCCTTGAGCCATGTTTCACCTTTATCCTTTCCGCGAAAATATGGAATGATGGAACGAGAAAAATAAAGTGCTTCCATACGGTTATTCACAACAACCTTAGGAGAGTTGGCATTTTCAAGCGCATCAAAACCATCCTCCACAGCGAAAGGTCTGACAAGCGTGGCAATATCAACTGTTTCATCCACAAAACATTCCTTGATGGCTTGCAATTGCTGATGCTGAATAAAAGGCTCGTCACCTTGAATGTTAACAACAACATCGAATTCGCCAGGAGTTTTTGTCAATGCTTCATAGCATCGGTCTGTACCGCTGCGATGCTTATCACTTGTCATCACCACCTTGCCACCAAACGATTTCACGGCTTGTTCAATTTGCTCGTCATCTGTAGCTACCACAACATCATCCATCTCACCTTCCACCTGGCGATAGACTCTTTCGATAACAGTCTTTCCGCCCAGCATGGCAAGTGGTTTTGCAGGAAAGCGAGTGGATGCGTATCGTGCAGGAATTATTCCTAAGAATTTATTGGAAACTTTCATCAATTTTGCCTGTATTTGTATCTTGAACCGTGTGATGATAAACAGGATCGATGTCACTCAGCTCACCTTGACAAAGGTCGAAATCTTTTGGAATTGCAAAAGTATCAGCCTGAGTGATGCCATAGCGATTAATAAGAATGCGGTCTTTATACACTTTATTCATGAATAAACCATAAATAGGAAGTGCTGCGGCAGCACCTTGTCCGTTAGCCATACTGTTGAAGTGGATGTCTCGGTCTTCACCACCTACCCAGCAGCCTACAACCATCTTTGGTGTGAAGCCCATAAACCATCCATCGGCATTTGAGTTTGTTGTACCAGTCTTTCCACCCATATCGGCGGTGATGTTATAAACTCTACGTATTCTCTGACCAGTTCCTTCATCAATCACACCACGAAGCATGGCAATCATCTTGTAAGCATCCTCCTTCTTCATAATGTCTGTCATACGTGGTGCAAAGTTGTCGATAATACTTCCATCGGCATCCTCAATCTGGGTGACAAGTATAGGAGCACAACGCACTCCATAGTTAGAGAACGTGGTATATGCACTAACCATTTCGCCCACACTGATATCGCAAGGTCCTAAGCACAACGACATTGTAGGATCAATGTTTTGAGAATTAATACCCAATTGACGCATGAGATTGATGAGGTTGCGAGGATTTAATTGCGACATCACCCATGCAGCAATCCAGTTGTTCGATTGAGAAAGTCCCCATTTCAAAGTAACCATTTGTCCATAACGAGCATGTGAACCGTTGCGTGGAGTCCAATTTCCGTATGTACGCTGTACATTTGGTGCCACATCACATGGAGTGAAACCATTCATCATGGCCAAAGAATATAGGTAAGGCTTGATGGTAGAACCTACTTGACGACGACCACCTCCAAGAACATTGTCATACTGGAAATGGTTGAAGTCGAGACCACCGACGTAAGCACGAACCTCTCCTGTAGAAGGTTCCATTGCCATCATGGCAGTGCGAAGGAACTTCTTATAATAAAGAATTGAGTCGTGAGGGCTCATTTGCGTGTCATATTCTCCTGAGTAAGAGAAAAGAGTCATTGGAACTTTCGTGTTGAAATTCTTCTGAATATCTTCCTCTTTCATTCCCTGCGATTTCAGCACTCTATAACGTTCGCTTTGACGAATGTAACGCTGCAAGATTTCTTCCACCTTAGCTGCTGAAAGCCCTGAATAAGGAGCTCGTGGATTTCCACGCTTTTCTGCGTCAAAACGAGGTTGCAGCGTTTTTGCCACATGCTGATAAGCTGCATCTTCAGCATATTCTTGCATACGGCTATCGAGTGTTGTGTAAATCTTTAAGCCGTCAGTATAAATATTATAATGTGAGCCATCTTTCTTGGTGTGTTTGTTGCACCAACCATAAAGTGGATCTGTTTCCCAAGCAAGTGAATCGTCATAGTATTGTTGATATTGCCATGATGCGTATTTATCACGTTCTGGGTGTTCAGCCATCATGATGCGACGGAGGTACTCACGGAAATAAGGAGCAATACCTTCGCGGTGACTTGTAACATGGAATTTGCTCACATCAAGAGGCTTAGCTTGAGCAATTTCCTTTTCTGCTTTAGTGAGATAACCACACTTTTCCATCTGTGAGAACACCAAGTTTCGGCGTTCCAAACTACGTTCATGGAAGCGTATTGGGTTATACATGGAAGGATTCTTACACATGCCCACGAGTGTGGCACTCTCTTCCAGCGACAAATCAATAGGAGCTTTATTGAAATAAGTCTTTGCAGCATTCTTGATACCCACAGCATTATTGAGGAAATCGAAGTAGTTGAGATACATGGCAATGATTTCCTCTTTCGTATAGTTACGTTCCAGCTGCACAGCAATGTACCATTCCACAGGCTTGCGAGTGATACGGTCGAGGGCAGTTGTTTCCTTTGTCACATTGGAATACAACTGCTTAGCAAGCTGTTGAGTGATGGTAGAGCCACCACCTGCCGACTTCTGACGCATGAAACCACGTTTTACGATAGCACGACCTAATGCACGGAGGTCAATGCCAGAATGCTCAAAGAATCGTTCGTCCTCAGTAGCAACCAAAGCTTTCACAAGATGTTGTGGAAGTGAATCGTATGGTACAATAACACGGTTTTCGGAAGCATAGCTCCACGTTCCCATCAGTTTTCCATCAGCAGAATAGACACGTGAAGCGTATTTACTGATAGGATTCTGCAAATCCGAAATAGGTGGCAATTTGCCTAACCATCCTTGTGAAATGGCAAAAATGCCTAAAACACCCAAAAGAAGTAATGTAATAGTAGTACCCCATACAATTCGCAGCCCTCTTGCAATGCTGGCTTTCTTTTGAGGCTTTTCTGTTTTATTCGTTGTTTGTTCCATATTCTTAGACGTCGAAAAATCAGTTCAATACATATTAGGTTGCAAATTTACAACATTATTTTTGCATTGAAGAAAAAACGGCCACAAATTTATGGTTTACGATTCATTTTCAGCATGTAAGGCTTTAATATGCTGCTGATAATCTAATGAAGAATTATTATTCAAATGGCATTCGCCAATCGCATCCTTCTTTCCATCGACTACATCCATAGGCGGTCTTTCCTTTGATGATATGTCCTTGTTTGCATTTAGGACAAGGAAGACCAATCCATTCATCTTGGTTTTGTGTGGATGGATTAGCGGGATGCTGAGATGGCTGAGAAGAAGTGTGTTGAGCAGGGTTTACTTTAGGACGAAATCCTGCAACATACTGAGATGGTGTATTAAATTGATTTTCAGAGGATGTAGGTGAAACTATCTCTGCCTTATCTGTTGTATTCTTTTCAGCTGGAGAAGATTCTTTGATCTCTTCTTTCGATGTTGTTTTTTTCTTACGAGGAGTCTTCTTTTTGAGGTCTTCCTCTGTTGTGATAGTGATGTATCGATGAACAGCATTCACAATGTCTGTCACCATAGCTTTTAATTCAGTCATGAAATCTTGAGCCTCGTATGTACCACGTTCAATTTCACGGAGTTTCTTTTCCCATCGCCCTGTGAGTTCTGCACTTTTGAGAAGCTCTTCGTGTATTAATCCAATCAATTCAACTCCAGTTGGGGTGGCCAAAATACGTTTTCGTTCACGACGAATGTATCGACGCTTGAACAATGTTTCAATGATAGCAGCACGCGTGGAAGGACGCCCTATTCCATTTTCTTTCAGTGCATCACGAAGCGTATCATCATCAACGAACTTTCCCGCCGTTTCCATTGCTCGAAGAAGCGTTGCCTCGGTATAATATGGAGGTGGTTGGGTTTGCTTTTCAGTAAGCATCGGTGTGTGAGGTCCTGATTCTCCTTTAACGAATTCTGGGAGTACGCGCTCCTCATCTTGATTATCCTTATTCTCTCCTTCTGCTGAATCCTGCTGCTGAGTTGTGACTTTCGGATAAATGACACGCCAGCCTGGTTCGATTATTTGTTTTCCAGATGTCTTGAATTCAACTTTCTCAGCCTCACCCAAAACATTTGTTGTAAGGAACTTGCAATCGGGATAGAAAACGGCAATGAAAGCACGAGTCACCAAGTCATAGACGTTCTTCTCCATGTCAGTAAGATTCTGAGCAGGCTGTCCCGTAGGAATAATGGCATGGTGGTCTGTTACCTTAGATGTGTCAAAAACCTTTTTGGATTTTGGCAATTTCTTGCCATAGAGAGGTGTTGTGAATTGCTCATATCCTTTGATACCTTGCAATATGTTAGGACATTTTGGATAAATGTCATCGCTCAAGTATGTGGTATCCACACGAGGATATGTGGTGTATTTCTTCTCATAAAGACTTTGTATCAGAGAAAGAGTTAATTCTGCTGAATAGCCGAACTTCTTGTTGCAATCCACCTGCAATGATGTTAAGTCATAAAGACGCGGTGGTGCTTCAGTTCCTTTTTTCGAGCTGATGTCCTTGATAGTAAAGAGGGAGTTTTTTACTTTCTCAAGGAATGCTTCTCCATCTTCCTTTTTGAGAAACTTACCCTTAGTCGCTTGAAAAGTGGTATCTCGATAAATGGTAGAAAGAATCCAATAGGGTTCTGGCTTGAATTGTTCTATTTCCTGTTGGCGGCGAACTATCAGTGCAAGAGTTGGGGTTTGAACACGTCCAATGGAAAGAACTTGTCGATTCTGTCCATATTTCAATGTGTAAAGACGTGTACAGTTGATTCCCAATAGCCAATCGCCTATAGCTCTGCTTAATCCAGCAATGTAAAGCTTCTGATATTCTACTTGGTCTTTAAGATTTTGAAAACCTTCTCGAATGGCTTCGTCTGTCATTGAAGAAATCCAAAGGCGCTTCACGGGACATGTGGCACCAGCTTTTTGCATCACCCATCTCTGAATCAATTCACCTTCTTGTCCAGCATCACCGCAGTTGATAATGCCATCAGCATTTTGCATCAGTTTCTGAATAATGGCAAACTGCTTTTTGATACCATCATCGTCTTTCAGTTTAATACCGAAACGAGGTGGAATGATAGGTAGCGAATAGATGTCCCAGCGTTTCCATTGGGGTGCATATTCATGTGGTTCCTTCAGCTCACAAAGATGTCCAAAGGTCCATGTCACTTGATAGCCATTTCCCTCTATGTATCCTTGCTGAGTTTTAGTTGCGCCAATGATTCGAGCTATGTCCTTTGCTACGCTTGGTTTTTCTGCAATGCAAACAACCATAAGTTGATTTACAGTTTTTCTGATTTACGGTTTACTGATATGAGTTTCTTTGTAGCATTTGCATTTATCTTTCACAAAGAAATAATATATGCAGAATGAAGAATGAAAATTACTCTGCAACAAAGTAAAATTCATTCTTCATTCACCGACAAAGTCGGGATTATTCATTCTTCCTTTATTAAGATGGAAGAGTACCTGCGATGAGAATCAAAACGAGGAGTCCCAAGATGGCATAGAGCTCAGGGAATACGGCGAGCACCATGGTAGTACCAAAAGCGTTGTGACCGCCTCCAATTGCAGAAATACCATTAGCACAAACCTTTGCCTGACGGATTGCAGAGAAGAGAGCTACGAGGCCGAGTGCAAGTCCTGCACCAAAGATAGCTGAAGCAGAGAACATGTCGAGGTTTGCAGCCATGTGGCCATTCAGCATGAAGAATCCTACGAAGCCATAAAGACCTTGAGATGAAGGGAGTGCAGAAAGTGCGATGTAAGAACCACTTGCACTTGGATTCTTCTTGTATGCACCGATTGCTGCATTACCACAAATAGTTACTCCGTAGGCTGAACCTACACCGGAAAGACCCACACAAAGGGCAATTCCTAAATAAGCCAAAATTAATTCCATAATGTTTTTTAAATGATTATTTAATGATTAATTGTTTATTTCTTATATGTTTTCACTTGGAATGGTTCATATTCCTTACCACCGCCTTCAAAATTGGCATTCTTGAAAAACTCAACGAACGTCAATCGCATAGGATGCACGAAGGAAGAAATCATACAAAGGCCGAAATTGATGCCATGTCCAAAAAGTAATATGAGCAGCATTGGGAGCCAACGAACAGCCCAAGGCATGCTGCTTGTCAAGTCGATAGCTAATTGGTTGAACACTCCACCAAGTACACCACCTGTAAGACCGAGGGCGAAAAGGCGGATGTAACTCAAGAGGTCGCCAAGCAATCCTGTAGCCATGCCATAAGTGTCCCAAAGTCCCGTTCCGAAATTAAGGAAGATGTTCTTGCCAGGACTATTGAAGAAGAAGATGCCAAGGACACAGATACCTATCAATCCATAAAGAATGTAAGTGACAATTGTTGGGAGAGCAACACCACAAGCAGGTACTCCGAAGCAAATAATAGCTGAAACAATAGCCACAACCCAGGATGTTTTACCAATGCCATACTTCCATCCGTAAAGACGACTTGCTTTCACTGCAGAAAGCACCATGCCAAGAAGAACTTGGATAAGACCGATGATGACAGAAATCACCATCATTGGAGAATATCCAAAGAGTGTGTAGTTGTTCTCATTAACAAAGAGCTTCTTTACTGGAGCCAAGAACGCCCAATCTTGCTGAGAAAGGTCGATGCCAAAGAATGTACCTGTGAGGAGACCACAAATGATAGTCATGGCTCCGAGATAGATACCCAGCTTTGCGTATGGTTTCGTGTCAGCATCCAATTTTTTCAACAGAATGATGCTTGCTACAAGTACCAGCAAACCATAACCAGCATCTCCCAGACAAAGACCAAAGAAGAGCATGAAGAATGGCGCCAAGAACTGAGTAATATCCAAGTCATGATAATTTGGCAATGAATACATTCTCAAAATTGGCTCGAACAGAGAAGTATAGCTACCGTTCTTTATTTCAATCGGCACATCATCTTCCAGCGTTGGTTCTTCTGCCTCATAAAAAATCTTGTTCTCGTTCAGGTAATCTTCAACAACTTTTTCCTTCTCTACAGGAATCCATCCAACCATCAGTTTGACAGCATTGTCGGCTATAGATTCTGAAGAAAGATGGACTTTCGAAAGAGAAATGTCATTGTCGTTTTCAACCTGAGAAGCAAGGATTGCTTGCTTTCCTTCTGCATTGATTTTCAAAAGATTCTCATGAACTTGTTCAAGCTTTGCATGAAGTTCTTCTTTTTCTTTGAGATAAGACGAGAGAGGACGATTAGGAATCTCAATGTTCTCGGCTGTAATGTCTGGACGCTCTGGAGAGAAAGTAATAAAATAGATTTTTTTGTCTATCTCATCAATTGGAGTAGCAAAATATTGTTCAGTCCATTCCTGCTTAAACATTTTGTTAGGGCAAGAGAAGAAATGAACTTGATACCCCTTTTGAGCAAGCTCTTCCAGATTAGAAGCATCGAACTCACCCCAAGGACGAAGAGCAAGAATGTTTTTCTCTACAATTTCAATCTTGTGCTTCAAGCTATTTTCCTCTGCAAGAAGTCCTTCTACTTCTTCCACAAGTTTTAAACCATACGATTTTACATCGGTTCCGCTTGAGACATCTACATTCTTGTATTCCTTTTTCGCGGTATAAGTTTCTTGGGCAAAGTCGAGTGCTTTCAGCGCATTCTTATAGCGTTCTGCCAGAGCTTTTCCCGACTCGAATTCGGCACTGGTAGCTCCACTTTGCAGTTCCTCTATATGAACCACACCTATCTTTCGAATGTCAGCGAGAAATTGTTCGTATTCTTTGCTCGTGACAAGGAAAGTGAATTTCTTCATTTTGGTAATCATACGCTTGCCTCCTTTCCTTCTTCGTTTTCTTCATCGTCGTCCTTTTTCTTCAAGACCGATTCTTCTGCTGAACGCTTTTCCTGAAGCGACTTTAGAATTTTCTGACTCGACTTGGAAAGATTTTCTTCGTCTTCCATAAAACGTTTAATTTTGCGGATAGCTTCTTGAAAACCAGGAATCTGCACTTTCTCAAAAAGATTCACTTTCTGAGTCGTTTTGCGGCGAGCATGATCGAGCAATCCCAATTTTGCCATCACAAACTCACGTTCTACAGCAGTTTTTGCAAGGCCTTGAAGAAGATTGATACCATCAAAGTACCATTTTGGTGCACTGAAAAGGCCGAATGGCTTCACATCCAACTGGATATTATTAAGGACAGGAACACGTACTCCTGCAACCTTTTTCACATCCAGCTCCACATCCTTCAGAGCAACCAACGAAGTATCGAATTCGCCCCAAAGTGCATACATGGATTCGTAACCTGCTATCTGGCTTTCCAGTTTCTTGTCCAAATCATCAGCCTCCTTCTTACACTTCTTCACCTCAAGACGCAAGGCAGTCTCTTTGTTCTTGATGATAGGAAGCGTACGCTGGCGCATCTTCAACTGCTTTTCAATGTGCTGAAGCGACGTTTTATTATATTGAAACTTTATTGCCATTATTGATTTAGTTTTTAAGTTTTTGAGTTTTTAAGTTCTTATGCAAATCAAATGAAATGACATAACACTCACACTTTCCAACTCAGAAACTTACTATTAATTCCAATAAATATCGGTAAATTCCTTCTTGATATTGACTTCCTCAAGCTTGAAGTACTTGCGGAAGAGACCCCATGTAACATCGAGCATTTCCGTTGTATCCACATTCACGTCAATTGCAAGAAGCTTGTCAGCATATTCCTTTGCGAAATCAAGGCAGCGGTTGTCGTAGTCCGTAAGGTCGAAACCGTTTTCCAACTTGGTCTTGGCATTTGCAGCATCAGAATACAAACGGATTGCCGCATTCATCACCTGTGAATGGTCTTTACGAGTCTTTTTACCTGCAACGAGCTGTTTCAGACGTGAAAGTGAGCGGAATGGGTCAACAATTACCTTACCAATATCAGAGTCACGACGCAAGAAGAGCTGACCTTCTGTAATATAACCCGTATTATCAGGAACTGCATGAGTAATATCACCACCTGAAAGTGTTGTCACAGCAATGATTGTGATGGAACCACCACCTGCTTCCTCTGGGAACTGTACAGCCTTCTCGTAAATCTTTGCGAGGTCGGAGTAGAGTGAACCAGGCATAGAGTCCTTAGAAGGAATCTGGTCCATACGGTTCGACACAATAGAAAGTGAGTCAGCGTATGATGTAAGGTCGGTAAGAAGAACCAGTACCTTCTCATGCTTTTCCACAGCGAAGTATTCGGCTGCTGTCAGTGCCATGTCAGGAACAAGCAGTCGCTCTACGGCTGGGTCCTCCGTGGTATTCATGAACGAAACGATACGATCCATAGCACCTGCGTTGGAGAAAGTGTTACGGAAGAAATAATAGTCGTCGTTTGTCATACCCATACCACCCAATATAATCTTGTCGGCTTTGGCACGCATGGCAACGAGTGCCATCACTTCATTGAAAGGTTGGTCTGGGTCTGCAAAGAACGGAATCTTCTGTCCCGACACAAGCGTATTGTTCAAGTCGATACCAGCAATACCTGTTGCAATCAATTCGCTTGGCTGCTTACGACGTACAGGATTCACTGATGGACCTCCGATTTCCACTTCCTTACCTTCAATCTCAGGACCACCATCGATGGGGTGTCCATAGGCATTGAAGAAGCGTCCTGCCAACTGCTCGCTTACTTTGAGGGATGGAGCTTTTCCAAGAAAAACGACTTCTGCATTAGTAGGAATGCCACCTGTACCTTCAAACACCTGCAGGGTTACATTGTCGCCAACAATCTTCACTACCTGTGCCAATTTGCCGTCAACAGTGGCAAGTTCGTCATATCCCACACCTGTAGCCTTCAAACTACAAGTAGCTTTGGTGATTTGACTAATCTTTGTATATATTTTTTGAAATGCTGTTGCCATTGTATATTAAGTTTTTTAGTTTTTGAGTTTTTAGTTTTTAAGTTCTCATGCATGTATTGATTCGAGTAACACTCTCAACGAAAACACACAAACTTAAAAACCGTTCAACTCACATACTTATTTGAGCATTGCCTTGATTTGGTTCACATAGTCGTAATACTGCTCCGACTTGAAAATCGAATAGTTCATCTGCTTGCACAGGTTAATCATCTTCTTGAAGTAATCCACAACGTCGAGGAAGTTGTCGAATTCAAACTCATGATTGCAAATCTCTGTAACAAGGTTCAAGATTTCTTCTTGTCGCTCCAATGATGTCACAGCATCCACTTCGTCGAAAGCATCCTGCTGAAGAACCACAAAGTCAATCACTTCCGACTTCCAGAAGGTGATGTGATAATCTACAGGCACACCGTCATCACCGAGAATGTTGATTTGCTCAGCAATTTCCTTACCACGCTGCATACGTGTCTTCAAGGCAAGCACCTTAGGAATCCATTCGTCGTTGATGACACCTTTAATATATTCAGCAAACTCTGGATATTCCAAATACTTCGAATACGAATCGATTGGGTTCACAGCTGGATAGCGCTTCTTATCAGCACGCTCCTGTTCCAAACCATAGAAGCAGCGGGCAACTTTCTTCGTACTTTCCGTAACAGGCTCTTTCAGGTTACCACCGGCTGGGGACACGGTTCCGATAAATGTGATGGAACCAACTTCTCCATTGTTCAGATAAACATATCCTGCACGACCATAAAAGTTGGAAATCAATGCCGACAAATCCATAGGGAAGGCATCAGGTCCTGGCAGTTCCTCCATACGGTTCGACATTTCACGCAATGCCTGCGCCCAACGAGATGTAGAGTCGGCCATGAGCAGCA